>NZ_BAAFHL010000044.1:0-21752 GCF_042849955.1 Chryseobacterium barbadense | reverse complement strand
CCCGCCCCCCCCCCCCCCCCCCCCCCCCCCCAACCCAATTTTAAGGATAAAGCCCCGGAAATCCGAGGCTTCATCAACTGAATAAAAATTATTGTTACTTTACAATTACTCTTTTCAAATGCCCTTCCGAGGTTTTAACAAGGTAAACTCCTGTAGAAAGGATAGAAGTATCTATTGTTAAAGCATTTTTCTCTTTTCGAATCAGTTTTCCGGACATATCGTACAATTCATAACCTTGTGCTCTGTTGAAATACAAGGTATTTCCTTTGGTAACAGGATTCGGGAAAATATTGAATGTCGCTTTTTCCGTTTTAATGTTCCCCGTTCCTAATGTGGGAGATGTAATTTCATACGTAGATAATGTTCCACTGATCTCATTCGCAATGATTACATATCCATTTCCTGTAGCGGAATTTTCAGGAGCAATATAAATGATTCCTTCCGGACCGTTATCACCTCCGAATGCAGAAGTTGAACGTGAATGCTTATAATCTGTGAACGTAGGATTGCTAGGATCTGTGATATTATATACCATTACTCCTCCGGTTCTTTCTAACGTAACGAAAGCATACGTTTGTCCGTTGATCGTTCCTAAAGCAACCCCTTCCGGTTCCGGACCCTTGGCGCGGCTTCTGTTTTTAATTCCGTTGGCTTCATTATCAGCATTGAAAATTAAAGGCTGGTAAGCTGCAATATATCTTTCAAATCGGTCACCGCTGTCATAAACGATCTGTTGTGTATCTGCATTGAAAATGGAGAATGACCGGGCACCTAAAGCATAAATTTCTTCATATTCATTATCTCCGTCCGTATTTCCGTTCACACTGGTTACCCTGAATCTTCCCAAATTATGTGAAGCTTTTAAAACAGATGAATTAGGGAAAACAGTTGGGTCTAAAACATAATTACTTGCTGCTACAGTTATTCTTTCGCTGAAACCGGATAAATCTTTTTCATCTCCTTCATTAGCAGTTACAATATAATTGGTACTTCCGACCTTGTAATTTTGTACAGCATCCGGCATATAATACGCTTTTACAGGCCAGTTGGCAATGACCACTTCACCATTATTATCAGAAGCATCAAAACCATTTCCCGGAAGACTCATGTCTTTTTTGCCTAATCCCCAAATTCCTGTGATTGTTTTCGTGGTAAGATTCACTTCGGCAATGGCGTTGTTTTCCTGAAGTGTAATCCAGGCTTTTTGGCTGTCTGAACTTATAGTAACATATTCCGGTTCCAAATCCTGAGAAAGGGTGTTCGCTGTTCTTACTTTTCTTAATCCTGTTGCCATTAAAGCAGCCAGTTGAGAATCAAATGCATTGAAATTAAGGGTGGTCACGTTACTTTGCGTAAGATTGTTCACTCCTCCTGAAATATCGATAATACTGATGGTACCTTCCGGGTCTACAGTGTAAGCATCATTCGGTTCTCCTTCATTGGCAGTGATCACCTTTGTTCCGTCCGGCGTAAAAGTGATCATATCCGGTAAAGCTCCTACCGTAACCTGCTTCAGGAATGTTCCATTGGTGTCAAAGAAAACTACTGAGCCGTTTTGCTGAGGATTCGCATTCGGAGAAGAAACAGCTACAATTCCATTTTTCACGGCAATACTCGTAATTCCTCCGTAAGGCGCCATATTCACGGTTTGAACTACTGATGGAGCCGCAGGATTATTAAAATTAATAATATCGAAAACATCCGTCAGGGAACTGATGGTAAACAGTTTCTGGCTTGCAGGGTCATGAACTACGATTTCCGTAGAACTGTTATTACTGCCTGAAGGATCAAAACTTCCGATATAATTCAACTGAATTTGGTTGGAGGGAACAGGAGCCGGTTTGTCATTATCAACAATATAAATGGTTGCCGAATTATCTCCCGAAACAGTTGCCCCGGTTGGATTTTCAAGGCTTACCACAAAATATTCTGCATGCTGTTCCTCTAAAGTATCATCTATGATCGGAATGTTTACGGTATAACTTGTTGTTGAAGGCGTAATATTTACAGTTTGGTTAGCTAAAGTAAAATCGCTGCTGTTTGCTGTGCTGTAAGGAGCCGGCTTTACTACTAAGTTAACTGAAGAGGTTGCCGGGTTGTTTACATTGATTTTAAAGCCTAAGCTTCCTGCATTTTCATTCACCTTCACAAAATTCTTTTCAAAAGAAATGGAAGTTCCGGCTGTAGTGAATGTACTTGATGTTGAAGCAGTAACAACATTGTCACTTACATCTTCAACCATACCAGGTTTTAAAGCTAAATAATATGCCTGGTTAGGAACCAAACCACCGGTTGGGATCACCGTGATTTTGTTGTTGCTGAATAGGGTTGTAAAGGGAACTTGGGAACCTGAAGAATTCCCCAAACGGAATTCAACAAGATTTTGTGCATTAGAATCGTTGATCGCAGAATTATCTGTTAATCTTACATCTTCATTAAAAGAAATGGTAGGATTTACAGTAGTAGAAACATTATTTGTGTTGTTGGCGGGAAGATAAGTGACTATGGGTGGAGTAGTATCGACGGTACTTGTTGCGGTTGCATCTACCGTAAAATTATCAAAACGGTTATTTCCTACAGTTCCGCCTGCCCCTACGGAAAATTCAACCTTTAATTTAAAATTAGGATTATTGGCAATTCCGGAAACCGATGAAAAATCCAATGTGATTAACTGTGGATTTGCATCTTGCGGAGTTACGGTCTGATATTGAGTAAATGTTGTTCCGTCTGTCGAATAAGACCAGGTTTGAGTTCCTGCTCCTGAGCCGGATCTCCTTGTCGTAAATTTCACGACCACATTATTGTATCCTGTAGTCGGAAGAGAAAATTGTAAAGCACCGCCGATAGGGTTGTTGAAACGTAAATGAGTACCTGATGCATCACCATTTCTGGCATTTAAATTTTCAATATTGAAATTTTGTCCGGTTCCTCCTGCCGGATCTATAACGCTGGTTCCTCCTGCAACAGCAACCAGTGTTGAACCACTGATTAATGATGAAGTTGGAGTCGTAATGGCTGCTTCAGTTGCATTATTATTAAAATTCCAATAATGGATAAGAGTTTGCCCGAAAAGACCGCTTTGAATGAAAAATGCTGCGGCTACAGACGTTTTTAACAAGTAGTTGTTAATCATTTTTACACAATTAAAGTTATGCAAAAATGAACTTTATACTTTGTAAATATTTTAAGCGAATTTTAATAAATGTTTAATAAAATGTACCCTTTGTATTCATCAATGAGATTTGATTACTTTTTTAGGGTCAATCTTTTTAAATTTTTGAGTTTTAAATTTTTCCGTCAGGCTTTTCCCCGACTGGTACTTCTGGGTATAGAGGAACCCTGAAATTGCTGTTATAATAATTAAAATAAAAGCAACCCACACAATTCTTTTAAGCATTTCTTTCATATGGCTAAGTTTTTAATGTCCTGAATTTCTAAAGTGGAAGTAGGATATCCTCTCTGTACAGCATGAATCATAGCTTTTCCAACCTGGTGTAAGGTTAATGATTGTGATGGGAGAAAAACAGGGAAGAACCAGATGAATGGTTTAAAAAACCACTTTACATTGGTTTGTCCCTCAACAGGTTTCATAAAACCCGGACGGAAATTATAAACAGCTCTAAATCCCAGCTTTTTCAGATCATTTTCTGTTTTTCCTTTTACGCGTGCCCACATGAGTTTCCCACTTTCGCTGCTGTCTGTATGTCTCCCTGAGACATAGTTGAAAACCATTTCAGGGTTCTGTCCTAAAACTGCTTTGGCAAAATGCAGTGTAGTGTCATAAGTAATTTTGGTATATTCTTCCTCGCTCATTCCCACACTGCTGATCCCTGCACAAAAGAAGCAGGCATCATATCCTTTTAAAGCATCATCGTTCAGATCATGTTTCAGGAAGTCCGGAACAATAAACTCTTTTAGCTTAATGTGTTTTTTTCCTGAGAGTTTTCTGTTGATGCATAACACCTCCGAAACGGCAGGGTTTTCCAGACATTCCATTAAAACACCTTCACCCACCATTCCGGTAGCTCCGGTAAGGATTATTTTTATTGGGTTTGAGCTCATTTTTCTTACTATTGTACTTTTATGACGATTGGTGCTTTAAATTTACTTTAAAAAAATAAAATCAGTTACATTTTGTAACTGATTTTATGTATAAGTAAGATTTTTATTCTATCTCTTATGTTGCAAATGGTTGTAGATGTTGTGAATAAGACCATCAGCAACTGATATTTTGGGAACAAAGATTCTGTTGATTTCCGCCCATGTCATTATATTATTGAAAACTTTCAAGGCGTGTACCAATACGTCGGCTCTGTCTTCTCTTAAATTATACTTCGTCATTCTTTCCTCTACGGTAAGTTCATCGAATTCTCTGTATACTTTTTTAAGATGAGACAATGACATAGGTTTTCCGTCTTTGGTTTTGCTCATGGAAAAAACTTTATTGATGTTTCCGCCGGAACCAATGGCAACGATTGGCTTTTTGCTGGTAATATTTTTTCTGATCTCTTCCTTCATCTCCTTCCAGTTGTCCAAAGTCACCAGATTATTCAGTAAGCGGATCGTTCCGATGTTAAAGGATTTTTCATATTTCATTTTACCATTTTCATAAAAAGTAAGCTCAGTTGAGCCACCACCAACATCAATGTACAGATAGGAAAATTCTTTATCTAAACCTTCGGCAACATGATTTTCGTAAACCAATGTAGCTTCTTCATCCCCTGAAATGATCTCAATATCAATTCCGGAAGTTTCTTTTACTTCCTTGATGATTTCCTGGCCGTTCGCTGCATCACGCATTGCACTGGTTGCACAGGCTCTGTAATGATCAACTTTGTATATTTTCATCAGGTCGCTGAAAATTTTCATGGAATCCACCACCATCTTTTCTCTTTCTTCCCCGATTTTTCCCAACGTGAAAACATCCATTCCCAGCCGTAAAGGAATTCTTAGCAGATTAAGCTTAATGAATTCAGGTTTTCTGTTATTGATTTTTACTTCATTGATTAAAAGTCTGGCAGCATTACTTCCTATGTCTATCGCGGCGATCTTCATTTCGTATTCGTTTTAGCTTTTAAATATTTATATGTTTCAATCTGAGAACGGCACTCCTTTTTGTCATTTCTCACATATTCATTGCTTAGTTTCTTATCCAGTATTCTTGCTTTTACATTATCTCTTAACTGAATATCAAGAATATCTTTTAACTCTTTTTTCAGTTCTTTGCTGGTGATCTTTGCGGCAGCTTCAATCCTGTAATCCAGGTTTCTGGTCATCCAGTCCGCAGAGGAAATATACATATCTTCCGCTCCTTTATTGTAAAAATACATTACCCTTGCGTGTTCCAGATATTCATCGACAATACTTATTCCTTTTATTTTCTCCTTAAACTCTTTCTGATTGACGGCACAGTAAATTCCCCTTACAATCATCCTTACGACGACTCCCGCATGGGCGGCGTCATATAGCTTCATTATAAGAGCACGATCACTTAAAGAATTAACCTTGATGATCATTTCGGCTCTTCTTCCTGCTTTGGCTTCTTCAATTTCCTTATCAATATGGTGAACTATTTTTTCACGCATAAACTGTGGGCAAACCATTAAGCTTTTACAGGTTTTTAAAACAGGAAGAATATCTTCTTTCGGCTTTTTCAGAACATTGAAAACTTTGTTAATGTCTGCCATAATGCCACGATCCGCAGTCATAAGCAGATGATCACCATAAATTCTGGCCGTTTTTTCATTGAAGTTCCCGGTACTTACAAAACCGTACTGAATGGTTTTGTTATGAGACCTTTTTTTAATGATACACAATTTAGCGTGAACTTTTTTGTTGGGAATACCTACTAAAACATTAATTCCTTCCGGTTCCAGCATATCTTTCCATTCCAGATTGGATTCCTCATCGAATCTAGCCTGAAGCTCCAGCATAACGGTAACTTCCTTGCCGTTTCTGGCGGCATAGATCAATGCATTGATGATTTTTGAGCTGCTTGCGAGACGATAAGCTGTGATTTGAATAGATTTTACATCCGGATCCATCGCTGCTTCACGAAGTAAATCGATTACGGGATTGTACTTATGGTAAGGGAAAGTAAGAAGTACATCATTTTTCAGGATCACATCTGTTACTCTTTCTCCATGTTCAAAAGCGGGATGTGAAAAAGAAGTTCTTTCCACGGGTTTTTCATAAGCCTCAAAAACATCAGGGAAATCCATGAAATGCTTAAAATTATGTATTTTGCCTCCCGGGATAATACTGTCTTTTTTCGTTAAATTGAGCTTACGGATAAGCATTTCCAGTAAAGCCTTATCCATATCTTTGTCAAACACAAACCGGGTAGGTTTTCCTTTTCTCCGGTTTTTTAAGCCTTTTTCTATTTTCTCTGCGAAATTCGTTCTGATGTCATTATCAATATCCAATTCCGCATCTTTTGTCACTTTAAAAGCATTGGCAGAAAATTCATCATATCCGAAATAAGAAAAAATATGCGGCAGGTTAAAGGTGATAACATCTTCCAGCAGCATGACATTTTTTTCTTCCGGATCTTCCGTAGGTAACAGGACAAATCTTCCCACAAAACGGGACGGGATTTCAATAATGGCATAATTGCTCTGATATTGCCAGTCTTTTTTTCTCATGGCAACTCCCAAATAAAGACTTTTGTCTCTTAAATAAGGCATCGGTGTATTATCGTGAAGCAGAATCGGAATAACATTGGATTCAACCACTTCATCAAAATAATTCCTTACAAATTCTTTTTGTTTTGAAGTAAGGTTTTTAGAATTTTTGATGAAAACCTTATGATCTGCCATTTCAGTCTGGATTTTTTTCCAGGTTTTATCAAAATTCTGCTGCTGCTTAATAACAATGTCATTAATTCTCTGTAATATTTTGGATGGCGGCTGGTAAAAAGATTCCGCAATTACCTTTTCCTTAAAATCCATCGCACGCTTTAATCCGGCCACACGCACTCTGAAAAATTCGTCCAGATTATTGGAAAAGATCCCAAGAAAACGGATTCTTAAATGTAAAGGAACATTCTCGTCCATGGCTTCCTGTAATACTCTTTCGTTGAAAGCTAACCATGTAATATCCCTCGGATTAAAATGTAATGACATATTTGTGTTAAAATTTATCAAAAATAAGAATTAATCATATTGCTGCATGTAATTTAAGGTTAAACTTTAATTAATTTTTATTTCTGAGATGGGGTTGTAGCAGGGATTTTGGAATAGGGTGTGTCAATTTGTCACAAATTTGCCGATGGTACAAATATTGAGAAATTCTGAATGTAAATTGAAAATTAAAAATTAGAAAAAATATAAAATATTATGAGTAAAATAATTGGAATTGACTTAGGAACCACCAACTCTTGTGTTGCCGTAATGGAGGGTAAAGACCCTGTAGTTATTCCTAATGCAGAAGGAAAAAGAACTACACCTTCCATTGTAGCGTTCACAGAAGATGGTGAAAGAAAAGTAGGAGATCCTGCTAAAAGACAGGCCGTAACGAATCCAAAAAAGACAGTATATTCTATCAAAAGATTTATTGGAACTCATTTTAAAGATGACGGTAGCGAGATCGCAAGAGTGCCTTATGAAGTGGTGAGCGGACCTAATGATACCGTAAAAGTAAAAATTGACGATAGAGAATATACTCCACAGGAAATTTCGGCTATGATCCTTCAAAAAATGAAGAAAACTGCCGAAGATTATCTTGGACAGGAAGTTACAAGAGCAGTGATCACTGTTCCTGCATACTTTAATGACGCTCAAAGACAAGCAACTAAAGAAGCTGGTGAAATTGCAGGTCTTAAAGTAGAAAGAATTATCAATGAGCCTACTGCTGCTGCGTTAGCGTATGGTTTGGATAAGAATCATAAAGATCAAAAGATCGCTGTATATGACCTTGGAGGAGGTACTTTCGATATTTCTATCCTTGACTTAGGTGATGGGGTATTCGAAGTATTATCTACCAACGGAGATACTCACTTAGGAGGGGATGACTTCGATGATGTGATCATTAACTGGATGGCAGATGAATTCAAATCTGAAGAAGGAGTGGATCTAAAAGCAGATGCTATTGCTCTTCAAAGATTAAAAGAAGCTGCTGAAAAAGCTAAAATTGAATTATCTTCTTCTCCGCAAACTGAAATTAACCTACCATATATTACGGCGACGGCTACAGGTCCTAAACACTTAGTAAAGACTTTAACCAGAGCTAAATTCGAGCAATTAGCTTCTGACCTGGTAAGAAGATCTATGGAGCCGGTTGCAAAAGCTTTGAAAGATGCAGGATTATCTACTTCTGATATTGATGAGGTAATCTTGGTGGGAGGTTCTACAAGAATCCCGGTGATCCAGGAAGAAGTAGAAAAATTCTTCGGTAAAAAACCATCTAAAGGAGTAAACCCGGATGAAGTTGTAGCTGTAGGTGCAGCTATTCAGGGAGGAGTTTTAACAGGTGATGTGAAAGATGTGTTGCTTCTTGACGTTACTCCGCTTTCTTTAGGTATTGAAACAATGGGTTCAGTATTTACCAAATTGATCGAAGCGAATACAACGATCCCAACTAAAAAATCTGAGGTATTCTCTACAGCTTCTGATAATCAGCCGGCTGTAAGCATCAGAGTAGGACAGGGAGAAAGACCAATGTTCAATGATAATAAAGAAATCGGTAGATTCGATTTAACTGATATTCCACCTGCACCAAGAGGAGTTCCTCAGATTGAAGTAACTTTCGATATTGATGCGAACGGTATTCTTCATGTATCTGCCAAAGATAAAGGAACAGGTAAAGAGCAATCTATCAAAATCCAGGCTTCTTCAGGTCTTTCTGACGAAGAAATCGAAAGAATGAAGAAAGAAGCTCAGGAAAATGCTTCCGCAGATGCTAAGAAGAAAGAAGAAGTTGAGATCTTCAACAAAGCAGACGGATTAATCTTCCAGACCGAAAAGCAATTGAAAGAATTCGGAGACAAGCTTTCTGCTGACAAAAAAGCAGCCATTGAAAGTGCAGCCGCTGAATTGAAAACTGCTTTCGAAGCTAAAAACGGAGATGAAGTAAAAGCTAAAACAGAAGCTTTAGATGCAGCTTGGATGGCCGCTTCAGAAGAATTATATGCAGCAGGACAACAAGCTCCGGGAGCTGATGCAGGAGCTCAGAACCCAGGAGGAAATGCAGGAGGTGCTGAAGATGTACAGGATGCGGACTTCGAAGAAGTGAAGTAATAGTTATAGAGCTAATCATATAAGAAAATCCCCGGGCGAAGCCCGGGGATTTTTATTTAAGCTTATCAATCTTTTCTATTTCTTTTATATAAAACTTAACTTCTTTGATTGTAAGTTTATGATAGCCTTCTTCAATAATATCTTCTAATTCAACTTTGAAAATATCATCTTTTTTCTTTTAAAAATCGATCTCTCATTCCAATAATTTCTTTTGCCGAATAGACTTCATCCCTTAGAAATTCTGCAATGTTTTTTTGAGAACCTACACATCCCATTTTATAAACCATAATTAATGGGTTTTCAGAATAATATTTATAAAGTTCAAGAAATCTTTTATCGTTTCTTTTGAATAATTCTACAGCACAATATACCTTTAAAGCATTACTTCCATTTTGGGCAAAATAATATAGCTCGTCATTTTTTGCCACTTTAGCAAGATCTTTAAATGATTATAAATTTTACTTTCTTCCGCACCATACCCAATGTGTGAGGATTCTGCATGAGAAATAGTATCCAATGGTTTGGCTAAACTTCTAACTTTATCTGAAATCTGTGCATTAAAAAGACAAACTTGTAAAAACAGTATAAAAGCAATCTTTATTTTCATACATTAAATATAAAAAATCTCCGCGCGAAGCGCGGAGATTTTATTTTTTATTTGTAAAAGTTTACTTCTTTTCAGAATCTATTTTTCCTATTTCCTGCCAATAAAATTTCAAATCGTTTTTTGACAGGTTTTTATACTTTTCCTCGAACTTTCTCAACTGTTTGTCTTCAAAGCTTTCCAGAACATTATTTTTTTCGTCGTTCTTCCATTCTTCCACTAATGAAAGTATTTCCGTAGTGGTTTTTATGGCGTGTTTCAAATGGGAAGTAATGTCTTCGTCCGATACCTCACTTCCATAGGTATACGATAATGAAAAAGGATTTTCTGTATAGAATTTATAGATGTCAAGGAAGCGTTTATCATTTCTTTTAAGCAGTTCCTTGCTGGAATAAAATTTTAATGATTTGCTTCCATTCTTTGCGAGATAAAAAAGATCATCGTTGTCGGCAACTTCAGAAAGCTTTTGAAAATATTCATACACTTTACTTTTTTCTGCACCTACTTTGATATATTCTGATTCCGCATACGCAATAGTATCCAATGGCTTAGCCAGTTTTCTGACCTGATCTGAAATTTGTGCATTGATGAAAAATGTGGAAAAAAAGAAGATAAAAGCGATGTTGATTTTCATGGCCGTAAAGATAAAAAAAACTCCCCAAAATTTCATGTTCCGGGGAGTCTCTTTTTAGATTAAATTTTTACTTGCCAAAGAATATTTTATCCTGCTTTTGCTGGTCATTATAAATGAGTTGGAAGCTTAAAGGCATATATTCATAAAGAAGCTTCCAATGATGAATTTTAGTGTGCTTTTTAAAGCTTTCAAATGACCGTACAAAAAGATTTTCAATCATGTCCTGGACGTATGAATTTCCGTTTCGATAAAGCCAGTCCATTAATTTGATGTGATGGGCGATAAGGTTGATCTTCGATTCCTGAAGCAGATCCTTTAAATAATTGATTGTCGCCTGTATGATTCCCGCAAAATTACCCTGGGCCGATAATTGGTCGATCTCATGTCGAAGTGGGGGATAGAAAAATTTTAAATACTCGGTTGCTATTTTTTGATTAATAGTTTTCATTTGTCCGTTCATCATAATTTTAATTTTTCAAAACAGTAATCTTGCCGCGAAAATTGTACCAAACTTATAGACAGGCGGCAGCAATAAATACACCGATGATCACAGCGATATGTGTTGCCAATATCTCGGTATTGTGCCTGGAATTTAACTTTTTCCATTCTTTCCAGTTGGATAATTTCCTGATTTTTGTTCTCATAATGATCTTGTTTTGTAATGAAATTACTGAAAAATGTAATGAAATTACATTCCGGATTTGTAAATCTGTCTCAAATAAATCTGTCGTAAATCATTAGAAATATTGTTGAAGATGACTTTTTTGCATTCTGCGTTGCAAAATGTGGTAAAGTTGTCCAGTGAATAAATGAACGTATTTTCTATGGCATTTTTAAGCGCAATATTTCCGCTTCTATAGATTTTATTCATCTTTTTTAAATAGGAGGTTAACAATTGGAGCTTATTTTCTTTGGCTACTTTTCTGATTTGAACCATGAAAATTTGTATCAGTTCATAAACATTTTGATCAGAACATTTGCTTAATTCACTTTGTATCTCAGGAGCAGCCTTTGCAATTTCCTGAACAGCCTGTGCGTAATTCATTTTTATTTATTTTAAAAATGACGATACGAATCACATTCCTTTTCTTAATTTTAATTATAATGTATTGTCAGTGAATAGTATATGATTTATTTCGGAAAGATCTTTATTAATAAACCTTATCAAAATGATTCGAACAATTATCAAAACGGAAATGTATTGAAATAAAAAAGCTGTCAGAATCCGACAGCTTTTGTTTGTGTTTTTACCTTCTTACTGTAATTACAGTTGGTTTGTAAATACAAAGATGTGATATTATGTCCGTTTCTAAAAGGTTTAAAACAGACATTAGATGGTAAAAAACGGACACTACTGCCCTTTATATGAAGTAGGTGTTTCACCCGTATGCTTTTTGAAATACTTTACCAGATTGGTAGGCTCATTGAAATGGAGAGAATAAGCAATTTCTTTTATGCTGAGTTTTTCAAACAATAAAAGACGCTTGATTTCAATGATAACCCTGTTGTCAATAAACTCTTTGGCCGATTTTTGAATGGAAGACTGGGTAATTCTGTTTAATGTTTTAGGAGTGATGGCCATAAGAGAAGCATAAAAATCTACACTCCGTTCCCGGGAAAAATGTTTTTCCAATAATTGCTTGAAGTGGTAATATTGGGACAAATAATGATGATTGATAATATAGTCGTTGTTTATTTGTTTTTGTCGCTCCGCATAAATCAGGAATAAGCTTGTCAGCTTTTGCAGGGTTTCTTCTTTTACAAAAGTATCACTGGAGGAAAGTTCAGACTGTAATAACTGTACTATTAGCAGCATTTGAGAAAATACTTCCGGCTTTGGTTGTATTAAAGCACTAGGAAGTGTCGTGTCAAAAATCAGAGTCTGATTCAGAAAAGCGAGATCATTGGCCTGCTTGCGGAAAAAATTTTCAGTGAATAAGAGCAGGTAGCCATTGAATTGCGGATTCTTCTCATACTGCTGAATCTGTCCGGGAGCTACAAATAATATGGTTCCCTTTTCGAGCGTATATTTTTTAAAGTCTACAAAGTGCTTGCCTTTACCTTCCGTAATAATGAAGGCAACATAAAAATGAATTCTTTCCGTTTTGCCAAAGTGAGTGAGGGTGGACAACATTTTGAAAAAACTGTCCAGTTCCATGATTTCACATTCATAAGGTGCTTTAGCCCGGTTAAACCTGATATTTTTAATAATCCTTTCCAAATGAATATATATAAAGCAAAATAGTATCCGGCTAAGGAATCAAACTTAGTACTTTGAAGACTGAAGCGTTACCTTATCTTTTTCAATGGTCAGGTGAAAAAGATTGGCATAATCATCTTCAGCAATGCTGGCAAAAGGTTTTTTAGCTCCAAAAGCTTCCACGGTCTCAAGAACGGTATTGGAGTGTCCCACAATAATAATGTTTTCTCCTGAGTGGTTGGAAAGAATCTCTTCTACAAAACCTTTGATATTTCGCGGATCATAATCGGTAATCCCTATTTTGTTGAATAAAGCCAAAGGCTCTAAAGTTTGTTGAGTTCTGTTAAAGGGTGTAGAGTAAGCTGCTGAAAATTGTATTTTCTTCAGTTCTGCAAGTAATTTTTCAGCTCTTTGTTTTCCGGCTTCGCTTAGATTTGGATTGGTGTTCCCTTTGTCGGAAAGATCTTTTTCCGCATGCCTTACTATATAAACTTGGGTTGTCTGTGCTTGTGTGAAAAGGCAGAAAAATAATAACGAAAAGGTGAATAGAAGCTTTTTCATAAGGTTAGAAATCAGGTCTTATCTGATATTGTGCTAAAATAATAATTATATCCTAAAAACAAATACCTTCATCAGTTTCTTGCTGTCTTTGAAGTTTACAGTTATATTTGTCCCCTCAAAAAAAATGAAATGTTTTCAAAAATTATAGTTCACAGAGTAGGTAACAAAATCAATGGAGAATCTTTAATTCTTTCTCAGGAAGAATTGCAGTTGGACGAAGGAATGGCGGAATTGCTTGAAAATTATTTTTTAGGTTCTTTCAAATCGGAAGAGACCTATCAGTTTTATAGTGATTCTTATCTGGTGAATAATCCTGTGTATAGTGCCGTGTCTGAAATTTTTGAAGATAAGGCTAAATTTCTCTGGGAGTCTGAAAACATAGCAAAACATCTTTTTGAGGCTGCCGAAAACCCAAGAGTGCAGGGTGGCGAATTATTTATCGTGTATTTTGAAGGTGATGAAGCAGGAGATGAAAAGGTAGATAAAATAGGGATTTTTAAAACAGAGAAAAGAGATTCATTCTTAAAGATATTTTCTCAAAATGAAAATTTTGAATTAGAAAAAGACCAGGGAATCAGTCTTTCCAAGATTGATAAAGCAGCTTTGATCTATAATAACGGCAAAGAAAGCGGCTATGTACTTTCTGTAGTGGATAACAATAAAAACGGGGACATGTACTATTGGTTTGAAGATTTCCTGAAGGTAAAACAGCGTGATGATGAGTACTTTCACACCCAGGAAGCACTTATGGTTTACAAAGACTACATTACAAAACAGCTTCCTCAGGAATTTGAGGTTTCGAAAGCAGATCAGGCCGATTTTTTAAATAAATCCATCAACTTCTTTAAGGAAAAAGAACAGTTTAATCTTGACGAATTTACCAATGAGGTCCTGGGAGATGAACATGTTATTGAAAGCTTCGTAAATTTCAAGACCGATTATGAACAGGATATGCAGATCAATATAGCAGAAGAATTCCCGATCAATGAAACGGCAGTGAAAAAATCGCAAAGACATTTCAAAAGTATCATTAAACTGGATAAAAATTTCCATATCTATATTCACGGAGACAGGCAAAAGATTGCTCAGGGGCAGGATGAGAAAGGGAAGTATTATATGCTGTATTTCGAGAAAGAAGATTAATGGTTTTGATCTTGACGGAAATTGTAAGAAAAACATTATATAGAATGTTTGTGTTGTTAGTTTAGATTTCAGTCATGATTAAAAAAGCAAAAAGACATATATTCTCTGATAAGAAATATAAAATTCAGATACTTTTGTGGTATCTAATCCGTGTATATCATCATAAAACTTAAAAAAAATCGTTATATTTGATAGATTTAAGTATTATATGAATTTTGTAGAGTGTCATGAGGAGCCCATCCATATTCCGGGGTATATACAAAGTTTTGGTTATCTGATTGGCATTGACGCAACATCATACACCATCACTTTTTTCAGCAGGAATATTTCAGATGTTTTTGATCTTGAAAATGCAGAACAGCTTTTCAATAAAAAAATCACGGATTTTCCTGAAAGTTTTCAGACTATCATTGAATCTGAAATTTATGTTTCCTTAGGCAGATTTACACGGAGAAAAAATGAAACTTATTTCGATAAAATCTTAATAAAGGATAAAGAATACCATTTCTCGGTTTTCCGAAGCGATGACCATATCTTTTTGGAATTTGAAGAAGTTCTTGTTAATCCAAACAAACGTATTTCCAATAAATATGATAACTTTTATTTTATTGATGATACACAGGAAATATGGGACCAGCTTTTGAGTACTCTGTCTAAAATCATAGATTATGACCGTTTAATGGTGTATAAATTCATGATGGATGGTTCAGGCAAAGTAATTGCTGAAAAAAGGAAAGATCATACAGAAAGCTACCTGGGACTGCATTATCCGGAAACGGATATTCCCAGACAGGCAAGAGAACTATACCTGAAAAAAAGAAAAAGAATATTCAGTAATGTATATTCAGAGACGGTTCCTATTCTAAGCAGGTCAAAAAACCCTATTGATCTCACTTTTACCGCTTCACGGGGAATGTCTCCTATTCACGGGCAATATATTAAGAATTCCGGAGCTTCTTCCAGTTTCAGTGTTTCAATTATCATTGATAACCATTTATGGGGACTGGTGACCTGTCAGAATACAAATCCGAAACATATCGATCTTGAAGACCGGGTTCAGGCCGGAATTTTCACAGCACTGGCTTCTAATGCTTATTCTTCATTTAAATCGAAGAAAGCACTGAATTATCGTCTGGAGCTTAATGAAAAATCTTCACAATTAAAATCGGAATTCCTCAAGCAAAACTCTCTGTTTGATTCTTTGGTTGAAAATAAAACTGAAATTAAAGAGTTACCGGAAGCAGATGGCCTTGCGATTGTTTTTGATGAATATGTCGTTACGGAAGGTGCGGTTCCTGCTCGTGATGTTATTAATAAAGTGACTTACTGGGCTTTTGAAAATGTAAAAGAAGATATTTATATAAGCCGCAGCTTTCTTAAAGATCATGGTGATGAACTGGGGTTAGATGAAACCACAGCCGGCATTATCATTTATTTTATAGAGAGAAGTAAAAATGAAATGCTGATCTGGTTCAGAAAAGAGTTTGATGAACATATCGACTGGGCAGGAAATCCTGAAAAGAAAGTTGAAGTTTTTGTCCAGAATGGTGAAGAAAAGCAAATCGTATCCCCCCGGACCTCTTTTCAATTATTTACAGAAAATATTAAAGGAAATTCAAAAAGATGGAATTCCGGAAATATAAGCGCAGTACACACTGTTCGTGATGTGATTCTGGAAACATCTCATAAACAATATACTGTTATCAAGCGTCTTAATGATGAGCTGAAAAAAGTGAATGAGGAGCTGGATAGTTTTTCCTATACAATTTCCCATGATCTGGGAACCCCGCTCACCGTGATGAAGCTGAATGCGCAGATGCTTCTGAATAGTCTTAGCGACGGATCGGAAAAAAGCAAACATAAAATCAATACCATTATTGATGAAATAGACAGTATGGCTGAAATGATGCATGATGTTTTACAGCTTAGCCGTGCCAAATACAGCGAAATCCAGCTGGAAGGCATTAAGACGAACACCATGATTCAGAAGATTTCTGAAAATGCCAAGATTACCTTTGACAGCCCTAAAAGCGAAATTATTATTAGGGAATGTCCCGATGTTCTTGCAGATAAAACTATGCTGCATCAGGTTTTTCTGAATATTATCAACAATGCGGTTAAGTATTCTTCCCATAAAGATGAGCCCAAAGTGGAAATTGAAGGTTTGGAAGACGGAACAACCATTACTTACAGAATTTCGGATAACGGAATTGGGATTCCTGAAGAAGAAAAACATAAGATGTTCAAAATTTTCAACAGACTGGACAATGCTAAGAAATTCAAAGGAAACGGGGTCGGCTTATCTATTGTACACAGGATTATGAAAAGAATAGGAGGTGATGTAACCTATGAAAGCAGTAGTGAGGGAACATCTTTTATCTTAACATTTAAAAAGCCTTACCTTTGAGCAACTTTTTAAATCTTTAGCATGATTTCAGAATACCTTAAACAAAATACGGCAGAATATCATAATGCTGCTGAAAAATTATTCAACTCTGAAAAAATATTTAATAAAACCTTCACGTTGGAAGATTATAAAAAGATCATTCATTCCAATTATCTGATGCTTTTGCATTCTGAAGATAAGATATTCGATAGTCTTTCCCAGAGGTTTTCTGAAAAGCTTCATTTGGATCAAAGAAGAAAACTCCCTCTGATACAGCAAGATCTTCAAAGCCTTTCACTGAAAGACAAGGACGCAGCACATCCACTGGAAATCGAGAATGAGCATGAAGCTTTGGGGATGCTTTATGTAATTGAAGGTTCTACATTAGGCGGAAATGTTATTGCCAAGCAGCTTTCCAGGGCAGAAGGCTTTGACAACATTACGTTCCATTTCTTTGGCTGCTATCAGGAAAATACCGGATCTATGTGGAAGAATTTTAAAGAAGTCTTAGATTCGGAAGTGAAGAAAGAAAATTATGATGAGGTATTGTCCGGAGCGAAAAAATTATACACATTTCTATTGAATGTTAATTAAATTATTCCTTCTTTCTCTCCTGATTTTTTTCATTCGCAATTAAATTCCTTAAAAATTGCCCAACTTTTCAAGAATTATTAAATTTGGAAGTCAAAAGTTGTAGACCATACAAATTAAATAAACAAATAAAAAAGTATACATTATGAAAGTAACCGTAGTAGGTGCAGGAGCTGTAGGAGCAAGTTGTGCAGAATACATCGCAATGAAAAATTTCTGTTCAGAAGTAGTTTTAGTAGATATCAAAGAAGGTTTTGCTGAAGGGAAAGCAATGGATTTGATGCAGACGGCGTCATTAAACGGATTTGATACTAAAATCACTGGAACAACCGGAGATTACAGCAAAACGGCAGGTTCTCATGTAGCGGTGATCACTTCAGGGATTCCAAGAAAACCCGGAATGACAAGAGAAGAGCTTATCGGAATCAATGCAGGAATCGTAAAAGAAGTTACTGAAAATTTAGTAAAACACTCTCCTGACGTTATCATCATTGTGGTTTCCAACCCAATGGATACTATGGCTTACTTAGTACACAAAACTTCCGGTCTTCCGAAACACAGAATCATTGGTATGGGAGGTGCTTTAGACTCAGCAAGATTCAAATACAGATTGGCTGAAGCTTTGGAGAGCCCAATTTCAGATGTAGACGGAATGGTTATCGCTGCTCACAGTGATACAGGAATGCTTCCGTTATTGAGCAAAGCAACAAGAAACGGTGTTCCGGTAACAGAATTCTTAAGCGAAGATAAGCAACAATATGTTATTGAAGAAACTAAAGTAGGAGGAGCTACTCTTACTAAATTATTAGGAACTTCTGCTTGGTATGCTCCAGGTGCAGCTGTTTCTGTAATGGTTCAGGCTATTGCATGCGATCAGAAGAAAATGATCCCTTGTTCTTTAATGCTTGACGGAGAATACGGGGAAAGCGATATCTGCCTAGGAGTTCCAGCGATTATCGGAGCTAATGGTGTTGAAAGAATCGTAGATATTACTTTAACTGAAGAAGAAAAAGCAAAATTCGCTGAAGCTGCAAAAGCAGTAAGAGAGGTGAATGGAGATTTGAAGTTTTAATTGAAACTTTAATATATAAAAAACCGCACCCGAAGGGTGCGGTTTTTTGTTCATTATTCTATTTTAATATTGCAGCATTCCTTTCCATTCAGAAATTGGTTTGTAAAAATTAAATGAATCATATTGTTTTGCAATCCCAATATCGAATCCGGAAATCACAACAACATTTAAAATATCATTATCTGTTTCATATGCTTTACTGTCTATAAATGTTTTTACGGATTGTATAAGCTCAGGGGTATTGATATTAGCTTCAGGATTATTGTTCAGGTCCAGATTTCTTTTAACCTGAATTTTTACAGTGTAAGTAAAGCGCTTTATACCGTTACGGTCTGTAATTGCAGGGAAATTCTTAGTTACACCGGCATTTGAAATATTATTTTGTTTCTCTAAAGCTTCATAAACCGGAATTAGCTTGGAAATTTCTGATTTGCTGTTGAGAGTATAAACAGAAAAGAATATGACTATTAAAAAAATCCCACCAGTAATATAAAATGGCAATTTGGTTACCTTGGGCATGAATGAAATTTCAGTATTTCTTTGAATTTTCACGACATAAGTTTTTGCAATGATGTCATGGATTGATTGTCTTGTCTCTTTATTGAAAATATAGAATACGATAATTCCTAAACCTAATACGAAGATGATTATGGATTGGAGAATCATGAAAGCAGAAAATTGACTCACTCCTGAAATTTTAAATCCATTTAAGAAAAACGGAAAGGTAAAGATAAAGGACCTTATCAAGGAAGTTTTTAAGGTTGTCGCAGTTCCGCTGATATCAACTACCTGAATATTCATTATTTTCTTACCCAGTGTCTGTCCGTTATTGAGTTTAGAATTTAAAATAGAGAAATAAGCCATTGAAATAACCCAACCTATAATTTTTGCATTTTCACCCAGTGTAATGAAATAGTTTTTAAAAATAATACCTAGTATAAATCCAAACAGTCCAAGAATAATTGAGTCGATTAAAAATGCCCAGATTCTTGTCCAGAATGGAGATAAAAGTAAATTGTTTTCCATTTTTTAATAGTTTTTTGTCAGTCAAAAATAATGAAACTTCCTCTGTTCCTAATATAAAAGATAACAAAGATTGTTTTTTTTATTTTAAAGATTTTTAGTTTTATTTGAGAGAATAAATTATCTGATTTTAAAAAGTTTCGGCGCGGCCGAAGACCGCGCCGAAACTTTTTTATAGATGGAAGATTAATAAGAGTTTAAGCCTTGTCAGCCATTTCCAAATTGGCTATTATCCTTTATTAACCGGAAGGTGTAGACTTTGGTATATATCCATTTAATCTGCCTTATTCACTTGCATCACATTTTCTGAACATGATGAATTGTTTCAAACCAATAAAAACTTTTTTGTTATTCAGAGATCGGATATAATCTGATAAGATCTCTAATCCCTCATCCCATGGTTCATTGTTGAATAAGCACTCTCCTGTTATGTTTCCGTTAGAGTCAGCAACATATATTTTCAGCCAGTTGAATTTCTGGTTGTTCAGTTTTTTGGGGATTTTATCTTTAAGCAGTTTAAACAGGAACTCATTTTCAGAAGGACCTTCCCAATCACCCTGCAAAACAGTATTTCCCAATTTTGGATGCCAAAGCAATTTGTTATATTCAAAATCAAGTTCTGGATCATGAGTATCAGAAAAGCTGTCGATGATAGGCTCAAAAGTTGTATTCAAATAATTATTCAGAACAGAATCCGTTTTTTCTTCAATCGTACTTCCTACACCTACGATATTTTCTGCTATACCATCTGGAAAATAAGTTGGATGAATTGTAACGATCATCAAGTGAATTAGTGAAGGATGATAATCCGGTCTGTCCAATATCACGGTAGCAATTTCAAGCTCTGAATTAATGATTAACGCAAGATATTGGGGATGCCACTCGACTTCGTATCCTTTATCAATTAATTTAGTTTTTAAGGTCTCCAAAAGGAAAATGTTAGGATCTGCCTGTGGTCTTACCGATTCATTCGTAGCCGGTTTGTTTTCTTCTGTATTTTGTTTTTTCTTGAAAAAATCCAAAAATCCCATATTTAAGTTTTTATTTGATTATGATTATTAAGCTTAATAGTTTCCAAAGATGCAGATTTTTTCATGAAGCCGGTTAATTTTTAGAATAAAAAATGTCCACATACTTAAAAGCTGTGGACCAATTAATTGATAAGATCAGTTATTAATTATTCATCACACTAAAAGCACCTTCAGAATTAGCGAAGAAACTATTAAATAGAACTTCAGTATTCCCCACGCGGATTTCATATCTGTTTTCCCCAAGAGCTTTTACTAAATCATTAGCCACGTCAGAGGCTGGAATTCCGTTCTCCCGACCTCCGATCTCTACGGAAAGGTCTGTATTTACTAATGGTGGCATCAATTCAAAGACTTTTATGTTGGTGTCTTTTGCCAATTCATATCTCAACAGTCTGGTATGGGAGTGAAGTGCTGCTTTAGAATCTGAATAGGTAGGTACGTGAGAACCGGGAACAAAGCTGACAATCGAAGAAACATTGACGATTGCTGCCTCGTTTTGTTGTTTTAATAAGGGAAGAAATTTTTCTGTCAGCCTGATTGGTGCAAAATAATTGGTAGTAAACTCAGCAACTGCCTTGCTGTACATATCCGCACCTTCCGAAAGAGTATAGGCATACGCATAACCCGCATTATTGATCAGGATATTCAACCCGCCGAAAGTTGTTTTTACTTCTTCAAACAGCCTGTTGACATCAGATTCATTAGTAATATCTGCCTGAAAAGTGAAAATATTTTCCAAATCTTTTGCTGCTGCATCCAGTTTTTCTTTATTTCGCCCGACAATAATAACTCTATTAGCCGGACTTAAAGCTTTAGCGATTTCTAAACCAATTCCGGAACCTCCGCCGGTAATTAAGATAGTGTTGTTGGTAATGTTCATAATAATTTGTTTTTGTTATTTCTGTTATTTTATATTGTACTATTTGGTACAAAATTTATTAAAAAATTTATTCCAGTGGTTTTAGATTCATTTCAATCATAGATCTGAGAATGTTAGGAGAACTTTCCATGCGTCTTGTCACATGAATTCCATTCCAAAGGTTGGTTAAATGCCAGGCCAGAATTTCAGAATTTTCCAGAGTTTTCAGTTGTCCATTTTCTTGTGCCTTTTTAATAGCTTTGGCAAAAATCTTTTGTAAACCTTTCAATAGCTCTGCCGTTATTTTTTTAATTTCCTCATCCTTCTCAGAAAGCTGAACCAAAGCATTTCCCAAATAACAGCCCCTATCAATATCACAATTTTCTGCGTCAGAAAGCGCTAGGAAAAACTG
>NZ_BAAFHL010000043.1:0-22023 GCF_042849955.1 Chryseobacterium barbadense | reverse complement strand
CAACATCAAATAGCAGCCTTGAAGAAATATATGATGAAATTAACAGGCTGGAAAAATCGGATGTGAAAGTTTCAAAGCTGTATAATTATCAGGAATATTTTAAAATTTTCTTGTGGATCGCTTTAGGAATGTTAATGATCGATGCTTTACTGAGATGGGTACTTTATAAAATTGTAAGCTGATGGAGTGGTATTTGGGAAATTACTGGTATTTATTATTGCTGCTGCTTTTGCCGCTGCTGGGCTTCTTTTTGGTCCGTTTTCTGAAATGGAAAAAGAAAAAAAGAGAAGTTTTTGCAGACAGCTCTTTTCATGAGAGTTTATTTGAGAAAAAATCTGGGTTTACCAAGTTTTTTCCTTCTTTATATCTTTTAGGGACACTTTTCCTAATCTTTTCAATTATCGATCTTTTGAAAGGCTCAGAAGAGGTGAAAAGCAATCAGAGGCTCAACAATGTGGTTTTCATGCTGGATGTATCCAATTCGATGAATGCAGAGGATATAGAACCCAGCCGTTTGAATCAAGCCAAAAATCTGATGATCAGTACGATGCAGAAGATGAAAAACGATAAAGTGGGCATCGTCATCTTCGCAGGGGAAGCCATGTCTATTATGCCTTTGACAACGGATTATAATTCTGCGGAAACGTACATCAGCGGTATAGAAACTAATTCCATGCAGATTCAGGGGACGGATTTCCTCAAAGGAATGCAGGCTACAGTTGAAAAGTTTAAAAATGTAAGCAAGGGGTCGAGAAAAGTGATTTTACTGAGTGATGGTGAGGATAATGAAGGAAATGATAATGCTGCGATACGCCTGGCCAATAATGAAGGAATAATGGTAACCTCGGTAGGCATAGGATCTGATGAGGGTGCTCCTGTTCCTGAATATGAATTCGGACAGTTAATGGGATATAAAATAGATATGAATGGCCAAACCGTAATCTCAAAAAGACAGACGGAAGCTCTTAAAAAAATAGCAGAATCTACTGGGGGAACATATATTGATGGAAATAATCTCAATGAATCACCGGACAAGATTATTGATGCGATTAATAAGAAACTTTCCTCTTCAGAAACACTGGTGAAATCACAAAACGCCAATCATTATTATCAGTATTTCCTGGCAGTTTCCCTTTTATTCTTCTTCTTGATTTACATTTTTAATCCCAAAAGAGACTTTAATGTGTAAATTTCCCCACTATTGATAGGATTTACTTTAACCGAATTTTAACAAATAATAACCTGTTTCTTAACATATAAAGGAATAATTTTGCATATGATGAATACTAAAATCATATTTTTATCGTTTATTCTTGCTTTTTCGTTGCCAAGCTTCGTGTTTGGACAGAAAAGCTATAAGACTTTAGTCTATGAAGGGAACCAGAAATTTAACGGTAAAGATTATGATGGAGCATCTTCTAAATATATGGAAGCTGTAAAATCCAATGATAAAGATTTCACGGCGCATTATAATTTGGGAAATGCCTTATATAAGAATAAAAAGTATGAAGAAGCCAAAGCGGAGTTTGAAAAAGCACAGAGTCTTTCTCAAACCCTTCCGGATAAAGCGGCAGCACTTCATAATTTAGGGAATACTTATATGCAGATGAATCAGCCGGAAAAGGCAGCAGACTATTATAAACAATCCCTAAAACAAGATCCGTATAACGAAGCAACCCGAAAAAATTATGAGATTGCCAAGTTAAAGGAGAAACAAAACGAACAAAAGAAAAACCAGCAGAATAATGCTGGAAAAGGCGGCGGAGGAAATGATCAGAATAAAAATAATGATCAGAAAGGAGATAAAAAAGATCAGCAGGATCAAGGAAACGGGCAGCAGAATAAAGGAGAAAGCCCAGAAGGAAATAATCCTGATCAGAATCAAAATAATGAAGGCAAAATGCCTAAAGATCTTGAAAACGCAATTTTAAATAAAGTAAGCGAAAAAGAAAAAGAAACCGCCAGAAGAATTTTAAATAAAAATTCTTATTCGATGCCTCAAAGCAACGAGAAAGATTGGTGATGCAGCACAGATTTATTTACATATTGTTCCTTCTTACATCCGTAATTTCTTACGGACAAGTAAATCTTAGGCTTGATACAGACAAAAATGAGTACAATGGCAAAGACATTGTGAATCTTACCGTAATACTGGAACTGGACGGTAGTGATCTTGAACAACAGACGGCTTTTCAATTACCGGACCTTTCCAAATTCAACATCATAGGAAGCGGATCTGTAACCAATACATTCATTGATCCGGCCACTAATACGGTAATTACTCAAAAAATATCCAGAATTGCTCTGGAACCTAAGAAAAAAGGGAAAATTAAAATTGGTTCTGTATTGGTGACCATCAATAATAAGATCTATAAAACGGAACCGTTTGATATTGTAGTGAAAGATATTGATAAAAGATCTTTAGCCGGCAATACCGTGTCCAATGATGTTTATCTGAATATGGAGATCGAGGAAAGAGAGGTCTATCAGGATCAGCCTACTATTGCTGTTCTCCGGGTATATTCCAGGAATATGGATAACCTGAGAAAAGTAAATAACATTCACCTTCCTAAACAAGATAACATTAATGTTCATCCGATTAATTTCGCCAAATCTGAAATCGATCCTTCAGGTTATGGAAACATGCCTTCACAGATTTTAGCCATGTTCCTTGTATTCCCGAATGAGTCCGGCTATGTTGAAGTTCCTTCCGTATCGGCCTCGGTAAATACCTATTCCAATAAAAATAAAATACTTTCCAATAAAGTAAAGCTGAACGTTAAAAAACTTCCTGAAGGTTCCCCTGAATATTTCAAAAATGCGGTAGGGAATTTCAAAGTAAGTGTTTACAACGCTTCCAAAGAGAAAGCGGAGGTGAAAAGACCTATTAATATAATGGTGAAAGTTGCCGGAGAAGGAAACTTGTCCGATCTGGAGCTGCCGAAGTTGGCCACATCTCCTGATTATGAAGTTTTTGCTCCTAAAGTGACTTCTAAGGTGACTGCAGGGATGAACGGAATTAAAGGAGAAATACTAGCCAATTATGTAATAATTCCTAAAAAACCGGGAATTATTTCCATCAAAACTGAAGAATTCGCTTTCTTCAATCCGGAAAGTAAGGAATATGTGGATCTTGGTCAGGAAACATTATCCCTGAATGCGCTTTCCCATGAACAGATCCTTGAATCCAGAACCACTGTTGAAAAAGTAAATGAGTATACCAATAACCTGCTGGAAACCGTAAATACTCCCGTTCTCAAAACGACTTCGTTTAAAGTAAAAGAGAAAAATAAATTCCATTGGAATATCCTTCTGACCAATATTGCCATTTTACTGGGACTGTTTGTTATTTATCTTTTATTTAAAAGTTGGCAAAAAAAACGTTCTTTAGCTAAGGAAACCGTATCCGCGAAGCCTTTAGGCTCTGTTGCAGAAACTGAGAAAGAAATCAGACAAAGACTTACCACCGATGTTAACGATTATTTCAATTATTTGGAGACCCTGAAGGAAAATGGAGAATATCAAAAGTTCTTTGACACCATTGATGAACTTGATGCGGAAGTAAGAGGACAATATTTTCAAAGTTCTGTTGAGGATTTCAGGAAATTTCTTGAAAGCTATAAAGGGACTTCTCTGGCTGAAGAATACAGAAACTTGTCTCAAAGGATTCAGATGGAAAAGTATGCACCTGTAAAGTCTGCTGAAGGAATTGAAGAGCTTTTACAGGCCGTTGTTAATTTATATTCTCAAATTAGCAAATAGTCAATTATTTTTCATATTTTTGCGAAATTTTTAATTACAAAAGATGGAAATTTTTGATCATTTTTCACTTAAGGAAATTGTGACCTGCTTTATGGTCCTTTTTGCCGTAATTGATATTATCGGCTCTGTTCCTATTATTGTAAGTTTACAGCAGAAATTCGGAAAGATAGAAGCGGAAAGAGCATCTATTACTGCAGGATTGATCATGCTGGTATTCCTTTTCGTAGGGAACAAAATCCTGAAATTTATCGGAGTGGATGTGAATTCCTTTGCCATTGCCGGTGCATTTGTGATTTTTGTCATAGCCTTGGAGATGATCCTTGGAATTGAGATCAATAAAACTTCGGAAGCAAAGTCTGCATCCATTGTTCCCATTGCATTTCCGTTGGTTGCCGGTGCGGGAACCTTAACGACGACACTTTCCCTTAGAGCTGAATTTCATGATATTAATATTATTTGTGGCATTATTCTCAATACAATTTTCGTATATTTGGTGCTGAAATCTGCGACCTGGTTGGAGAAGAAAATGGGCGAAGCTACTTTGGCGATTCTGCAAAAAGTTTTCGGAATCATCCTTCTAGCGATTTCAATTAAATTATTCACAGCTAACTTTGCACAATTGGTGCAAGCTTATATTAATTTTTAAGAATCATGGAGAAGACTTATAAAGTATTTTTAGTATTGTTTATCGTTTTTATTGCCATTAACTTATATGCTTTAGACTGGCAATCTGAGATCTTATCAGAAGATAACCTGAAATTTGTATTCTCTATTGCTACCGCTATTATTGGTCTTATCTTACTTTTTGTATTGAATACATGGAGCAAGATTGGTGCGAAGAAATAATTTAATTAAGATATATTAAAGAAACCTCTTTCAATTAGAAAGAGGTTTTTTATTTGAAATAATTGCCTGTCATTCCTGGGAACGAGGAATCTCTGAGATTCTTCATTTCACTTCGTTTCATTCAAGAATGACAAATAAATTATTGTCGTTTTAAGAAATTACCAGATTCTTCAGAATTGCTTCTGATTTCAATTCTGTTTCAGTCCATTCCTTTTCCGGATTGCTTTGTGCAGTAATCCCGCCACCGACGAATGCATGGACAGAATCCTGATAAAGTCTTGCACAACGGAGGTTGACGAAATATTGTATGGTTTCTTCAGTTTCTATCCTGATGTAGCCTGCATATAATTCGCGAGGATATTTTTCAAGCTTTTGAATATTTTCTTTGCAAAATTCTTTCGGAATTCCACAGACAGCCGGAGTAGGATGAAGTTCAGTGATGATTTGATCAAGCTGTTCAGGCTGTATTTTGGCTTTAAAATCTGTTCTCAAATGTTTAATATTCCCCGAAATATGATCATAGGTTTCCGAAGCTTCTATAGCCTTGGTATAATTTTCAAGGATGTTCAAAATATAGGTAGAAACAGGTTTTTGTTCTTCGATTTCTTTTTCGGACCAGTTTTCTGAAGCAGGAAGTGTCCCTGCGAGGCTCATGGTTTCAAATTCGTGGGTGGTCTTGTTGAATTTTCCCAAAACCTCTGAAAAAGCTCCCATCCATGATTCTTGTTCATTGATGAAAAGGTATCTGAAAGCATTAGGGTAAGAGTTGCACAGGTTTTTAAAACTTTCTTTTAGATCAATCGATTGGAAGTCTTTGAAAATCTTTCTTCGGGAATAGACAAGTTTAGGAAGCTTATTTTTTTTGATAACCTGTATGACCTGTTCGAGTTTTTGTAAATATTCGGTTTGGGTTTCAGCTGTAAAATTATTGTTATCCTTCGTTAAAACAGCACTTGTTATGTTTTGTAGCTCAAACTGTTCAGGTTTTATTTCAATGATATTTCCATCAAAAACAATTTGCTTTAAACCATCAAAAGAGTTAAACTTAATGTGGTTGTAGGCAGATGTTTCATCTATTGAATATAAAGTTTCGTTGAAAGGAAATTTGAAATAGATCATGAGTCGATGCTTTTTAGAAAACTGTTATCTGGAAATCATATAAGAAACTCCCAGATTGATTTTCCTTTCTGCAAAGGTATTATTCGTATTAAAAACGTCAAAATCAAACGAGCTGTTTTTTAACGAAATATTTTTTAGTTTGTATTGCTGATAATCTGCCGTCAAAAGTACTTTTTTCAAAATCCGATACTGAACCCCGAAAGAGAATCCTAAATTGATCTGTCTGGTTCTGAAATCTTCAGAATGACTTCCTCCATCTGCCTCCGGAATCAAAAACTGCATTTTGTACGTGTTTTTATTGATTGAAACTCCGGCATAAGGATAGATGCTTTTCCATTCATAAAAAAGTTTTGCATGGAGGGCATATTCAAAATGCCTGTTGTTAAACCTTTGAAACAGCAAAAGCTCACTGTTTTCAGTATAATGATATCCCTTCAGAGAAGTAACGTCTTCATTGGCATTCAGATCAAATGTTGAATTCCAGTGATAAACATTGAAATTCAGCATGACTGATAACGGAGTATCAATAATATCCTTTGCAGCCCAGACCCCGACATTTTCACCAAATTGCTGATTGTCCCCGGAAAGTTTTTGAGTCCATATACTATTTTTAAATCCTATCCCTGCTTCTGTACCATAATGAAATGTTGTTTTTGGAATACTTTTTCTGGATGATATTCTGGCCCTTTTGAGTTTCGGATTCTGAGGTATGATTTTATCTGTAATGGCGAGAGTTGGGAAAATAATATCATCAAATCTGGCTTTTATCGGTTTTTCCAGGAAAATAGTATCATAAACAATCACTTTTTCATAAACATATACTGTGTCATTCTTCTTCTTTCTTTGGGCTGATGAAAAATGACTGAGGATTATTAATAAAAGAAAAGCTGCTTTTCTGAGAAACATTTCTGATTGTTTTTATCTTTCTACAAATACGGTATCTCGCTGGATAATTTTTTTTACAATAATAACTTTTTTTGAACTGTGTTTTGCTGAATCTTTCTGAATTGTTTTTGGTGATTGTTGAGGCTCTGTGTTTTCTTTTGTATCTGTTATATTGTTTTGACTTTTGGTTTCTTTTTCATTGGCCTTATCAGATACAGTCAATCCGGTTTCTGATTGCTGAGAAACATTATTTTCTGAGTTAAGATTTTCTTTTTCAGAAACCACATCTGGTTTATAAGTTACATTGTCATGATTATTGAAAGAATGATTGTTATGAGTTTTTAATAAGAAAACGGAAGCGATAATAATCAATAGAACAGTTCCACTGATAATTATTTTCTTTTTCAAGATCTGACCGGAGAAAGAAGGAACAATAATGCTATTCATTTTAATGTTGTCCGGGATTTCCAGGCTTTTTGAAGGAGAAATTCTGAAGTCAGCAAATTTGCTTCTGAAAGTTTGTGCCCATAACAAGCCTCCCAATCCGAAAACCACCAGAAGCTGAGCTAATTTATTTTTTGGGGTGTTAGCATTCACACTGCTCATCAAAAAGCTCTGGATCGCTTTCTTTGCTCTTGATAAATGAGATTTGGATGTATTGACAGAAATTCCCAGTAACCCGGAAATTTCCGCATGTGAACAGTTTTCAATAAAATACAGATTGAAAACAGATCGGTGATGAGAAGGAAGGCAGTCTATGGATGATAACAGCTCTTCTTTCGTAAAATCATATATGAAGATGTGTTTTTCTTCTAAAGATGGATAGCTCATATCTGAATAAGTATCTGGAATTTCTGATGATTCGGAACTAACAAAAATCTCTTTATGGCTTTTGCGCAAATACTGCAACGCGTTATTCACCACAATTTTTTTAAGCCAGGCATGAACTGCTTTTTCTTCTCTCAGCTGATGGCTGTTTTGAATGGCCATAATAAAGCTATCCTGAACAATATCTTCCGCAGTCTGGATGTCCTGTATATATCTGCGACAAATCCCAAGGAGTTTTGGTGAATACTCATTGTAGATCTGTTTCCAGTCGGTATGGTGGCTTTGTCTCATATACTTTTAATTTTCAGTTATAAAAAATGGAATTTTTTCCAAGTAAATAACTTTTATCTAGGGATCATCAGACGGGTTATTCGGCCTTTTCATATTTCTTTTTTCTTATAAGATGCAAAAAAATAAAAAGGTTGCAGCAATGATATAAAAAAAGACTCAAAAAAATTGAGTCTTTATATTTTTAATGATAATTGTGCTTATTTTAAAAGAATATTGTTCGTCATCGTCGTATGATTGATAAGAACTCCTTTTTCATCACGAATCTCAATTTCCGAAACATGCATCGTTTTTCCTTTTCTGATGAATCTGGCTGTAGCGGTAACAATTCCGTCCTTTTTACTTTTTAAGTGGTTGGAATTGATGTTGGTTCCTACGCCATAATATTTGCTGCCGTCAATAAAAATATTAGACAGGCTTGAACCTAAAGTTTCAGCTAGAACACAACTCGCACCGCCATGCAGAATTCCGAAAGGCTGATGTACTTTGGGCTGTACTGGCATTGTAGCGGTCAATGTTTCATTTTCCAGATCAATGTCAATGAATTGTATTTCTAAGGTTTTGGCTAAAGTAACGTCGCCCCAGCTGTTTAAAAATGCTAATATTTCTTCTTTCGTTTCTCCTCGCATGGCTATTTATAAGTGATGAATAATAAATGATTAGTAATGAGTAATGAGTAATGAGTAATGGGTAATGAGAATAATTTTGCTAACTTCTAACTTCTAACTTCTAACTTCTAACTTCTAACTTCTAACTTCTAACTTCTGATTCTCATCGGTCCCCATGATATTAGGATTCCAGTTGGCCGGAACTTTCGGGACAATATCGTTTTTGATGTAATAGTCCTGAATTTCCTGCATAATTTCTGCAAACGGAACAGAAGCAATTCTTTCATAAGGAATGGTATAGCCCAGATAAACGATTTTTCTTTTGAAATCTCCTGCCGCCAGAACGATAGGAACTTTGGCTGCTAAAGCCATGTGATAGAATCCTTTTCTCCATTTCGGAACCCAGCTTCTGGTTCCTTCCGGGGTGATCACCAGACTGAAATCTTCTTTTTCAAACTGTCTGGCCACAAAATTGACCAGATCATTCTTCTGGCTTCTGTCGATACCAATTCCACCCAATCCTTTTACAACAGATCCGTACCATGCTTTGGTATGGGCATCTTTAATAATTATTTTCAACGGTTTTTCCAGAGACCAATAGGCAAAATTTCCTAAAATATATTCCATATTGTGGGTATGAGGTGCTACCACCAGAATGCATCTGCTCAGGTTGTTCACATCTCCCTGCAAAACAACTTTCCAGCCCATCATTTTCAACATCAGTTTACCTATCAGTTTCTTCATAGTTTTGGTATTAAAACAAAAAAAGTATAACCCAAACTGGTTATACTTTACAAATATATTGAAATATTATCGCTCTTAAAATAAACCGCTGATTAAATCTACGATTTTCATTACAAATTCTAGTGCTATCTGTACCATGGTTATAAATATTTGTTCTTGGTTTGGGGAAGTTTATAATTACTACACGAAGGTATAATAAATTTTTAACATGAAGAATAAAATAATAAGATTTTTTTATTCCACTTGAGAGAAGAAGAGTATGAATTTCAAATGGTTGCTTTCACATCTTATCTCACTTTTTTACAATTACTCTTTAATTTTTTTAAAACTCTTTTCTTTTTTTCCAGTCAAATTTATTTATATTTTTACTATTTCTCTTGGCTAAATCCGAAAGCATTTTATCAATTTTTCTTTGGCTGATCCATTTACCATTGAAGAAAACGCCGGAAATTTTTCTTGTATTCCGGATGTCATCCAGAGGATTAGCATCCAGCAAGATGAGATCTGCAAATTTTCCAACCTCTACGGTACCTATTTTGTCACCAATACCAAGCCATGTTGCGGATAATCTGGTCGCAGAATGTAATGCTTCCTGCGGTGTGAGTCCCGCTTTTACCAAAAGCTCGATTTCATCATGAAGAGAATATCCCCAAACAACACCTGAACAGCCTGCATCTGTACCTGCAACAATAGGAATTCCTGCTTCCTTAAATGCTTTTACCAACCGGTTGTTGAATTGGATCATTTTTTCAAGATAAGCTATAAATTCAGGGCTTGTACGATTATGATACTGGTTTGATGTTAACCATTTATTCTGCATGAGCGGGTGAATATACTGGAATCCCTGAAGTTTTCGAATATTATCTAATGAGCGGGCTTGGTCGGCAATCCGTTCAATGACAATTAAAGTTGGTGAAAACCATGTTCCGTTTTCTTTTGAAAGTCTGGCAAACTTCTGTATATCCTCATCACTATAATTTTCAGATTGTTTGGCAAGTTCTTCTGCATGAACAATCATATTGAAATTCGGACTAAAAGCTTCTTCTATTTTACCTTTAAACGCATCAGGAATATGTCCTAAAACTTTCATGTTTTGTTTTCCTGCTTCGTCCACTATAGCTTTGAAGGTTTCAATATTCAGATCGGAATATACTTTAATGAATTCATATCCTTCCGCTTTAGCTAAACGCACTGTTTGCCGTCCATCGGAAGGGGTATTCGCAATTCTTCCGGAGCCGTTTCCGCCATTGATTAATGCAGCTAAAGCGATTCGGGGACCTATTGTATTTCCTTTTATGATTTCATTTCTTTGCGCAAAATTATCTGCTCTTGCATTAAGGTCAAATATTGTGGTAACACCGGTTGCTATATAAGGAAGCATCGCATCCTGATTATCAACAAAGAATGTGACTCCTTGTGTAGGATATGCTGATCCGTAGTTAATATCCGCAAACCCATGGATATGCATGTCGATAAGCCCGGGAATAAGCCATTTTCCTTTTCCGTCAATAGTTTTGGCAGAGCTGGGAATTCCTCCATTAATAGCGACAATTTTTTTACCTTTAATAAGAATGTCTGCATTTTCAATGATCTTATTTTCTGAAGTCATTGTAATAATATTCACATTCTTTATTGCAACAGCAGTTTCCTCAACATTTTCCTGTCCTTTTACAATTATATTAATAGACAAGAATACAGCAATAAATAAATATTGTAACGATGCATACATGATCTGTTTATTTTTAAAATTAAAGGCAAACAGAATAAGATAACTGAGTTTTTTTGAGAGAAGAAGAGTGTGAATTTCAAACGGTTGCCATCCATTCACACCTTCTGCCACTCTCTGCAGTTAATTATTTAGTTTGTATGGAAATTTCGTTTTTTCCGTCTTTCACCTTGATGTCTAAATCCTTGTTCAGTTTTTTGACTTCAGAGGCTACAGAATCAATTACTTTCTCAGCTTTTTGGTTCGGAACTTTTTTACCGTTGATGATAATACTGTCTTTATCATCGGAGTTGTATTCAATAGTAGAGCCATTTACCGAAATTTTATTTTTTTCTATAGTGATGTTTCCGTCTTCATCTTTGTCTTGGTCATCATCATTGATTCCGTCTCCGTTCAAATCACCGTCAAAATCAATTCTGTCTTTTTTAGCAGGGATTACTACTGCTTTGGTAGGAATTACCAATTCATAATCAATGCTGTAATCTCTGAATCTATGCTCATAAGGATATTTAACATAGTTAGGAAGAATGATTTTATTGTTGATAATATCTACCGGAACATTTACATTCAGTGGAAGGTTGTATCCCTTTGCCTCTTTTTTAATGATCAGGTATGGGGTTTTAATGTCCGCTTTTCTTGTCACTTCTACATGGATCCAATCTTTTTCGTAAACAGAAACCTTGTCAGAGTAAAGATCATCCTCATATCCTCTGAAGTTTTGCGGGATGGCTACCTGTTTTACATCTACATATAAAGTATCTGAAGTGGTATTGATGGAAACTTCTTCGGTATCTTCCTTATGACCTTTCAGGAACATTTCTTTTTTAGCCATGCTGATTCCAAAATATGTGGAGATGGCAATTAAACTAAGGATTAACGCTCCTAAAACCCAGCCCGTATTTCTTAATTTTGTTTTTGGCGAAATTAATTTGATACTTAATAAGGCGAATAATAAAGCAGGAATCAAACTCCCTAAGATAATCATCGCCATAATCACGTATTTCATTCCGTCATTATCAAAATAGAAATCCATTTCACCGATAGGAGGGAAGTCATTGTTTCCCATGAATCCGAATACTACAAATACTCCGATCAAACAGGAGAAAGACATCAGTGCGAAGATTCCTCCCAAAACATACCTTACCACATTCCAGATTCCGCTCCCGGCATTGTTGATGTACGGCTTGCTTTCGATGTACATCTCTCCGACCCTCTGAGTAGATTCGTTGGCAAATTGTACCAATTTATTAGACTCATTCTTAAGATTGTCGAAGTTCATAGGCTTTCCCTTCATTTTCAGGAAATCTGCTGCAGTTTCTGCTTTTGGAAGTACAATCCAAAGTATAATATACAATAAGGCAATTAATGAAGAAGAAATGGCTGCGGTAAAGATTCCCAGAACGAAGATTCCTAACCAGATGGCTCTCATGGCTGTGATATCCATTCCTACGTAATGGGCTAAACCGGCACAAACTCCTGCGATTTTTTGTCTTTCAGGATCACGGAACAATTGTTTTTTATCCGAATAAGTAGTTCCTGTAGTATTTTGTCTTTTGCTGTTCTTTTCAGAATAGTAAGCTTCTTCCTGCTCTTCGATCTTTTCAGGAGTTCCGATCTGAGCAATTACTCTTTCTACGTCTCCATCGTTGATTACTTCTCTTTTGCCTAAAGAATCTTTGAAAATTTCAACCATTCTGATTTCTATGTCATGCATTACCTCTTCCGCCTCTGAAGCGTCTAATGAGCTTCTCAGGGCATTCAGGTAATCGCTAAGCTTTATATATGCGTGTTCTTCTATGGTAAAAGAAAAACCTGCGAGTCCTATTGAGAGTGTCTTGTTCATAGCTTTGTTTTTTAATTTTTTTGAGTGATTTGGTTTACTGAATCTGTTAATTCGTTCCAGGTATTTTGAAGTTCATCTAAAAACAGCTTACCTTTTTCTGTAATCTGGTAATATTTTCTTGGTGGTCCTCCCGTTGATTCTTCCCATCGGTAAGAAAGGAACTCACCATTTTTCAATCTTGTTAAAAGGGGGTAGAGTGTTCCTTCTACTACGTCCAGTTTTCCTTTTTTCAGTTCATCTATAAGGTCGGAAACATACATTTCGCGATGATTGATGAGACTTAAAATACAGAATTCCAGAATTCCTTTTCGCATTTGCGCTTTGGTATTTTCAGTATTCATCTTTAATAAGTTTTTAATGAGGTTATATTTTTAGAAATCTGCTCCTAGCTAGTTGAGCCTATTCTAATTTTACATTACAAAGATATGTAATTAAAATGGTATTATGCAATACAAAGTAGTGAATATTTTTAAAGTAAATAATTAAGTTATTGATAATCAGTTAAATAATTTTCAAAAAAAATTTAATTAGAAAATCAGCTGTATTGAAATTGGACCCAAAATCTTAAATTTTTGTACTTTTGAATCATTAAAACACATAAGATGACTTATCCATTACTTTGTTTATTACTTCTTTTAGGAGGTTTTTATTCCGCCCAGCAACAATTTGAATTGAAGAATGCTTCAGAAAACTATGATGTAAAGCTGAAAGTGGAAAATTGCAGTAATGTTGAATGCAGCGGGAGGGGAAGTATTGAGCTTTTTAATAAGAGGACTTCCCAAAAATTTCAGACTCTTACTTCTGATAATTTGTTTTTCTATTTAAATGAAGAGCAAAAGCCTACTGCAAACATTATTCAGTTATATGATGAGCAAAGCCCGTTGATTTTTGAAGACTTTAATTTTGACGGACCAGAAGATGTGGCCATCAGAAATGGCAATGAAAGCGGCTACAGTGGTCCTTCCTATGATGTCTACGTATTTAATATTACCAGAAAACAATTTGTTTTGAGTGAAGAACTTACCGCTCTCGCTCACGATAATCTTGGAATGTTCAATACAGATCCTGAACGTAAAAGATTGATTACCTATTCCAAATCTGGTTGCTGTTGGCATCTGACCACAGAATACACCGTACTTCCGCAAAGAGGATTGTTTAAAGTATATGAACTGGAAGAGGATGCAACGGGCGGTGAAAAAGTAAAAGTGACCAAGAAAGAATTCATCAATGATCAATGGATTACAAACATCAAGGAATACCCAATAAAAGAATATTATAAAGAAAATTAAAGATGAAGATACAGAAGGAGATCGATTTTATTTTAGCTGTTGATGCTTTAAAAAATGTACAGAGAAGAAATTACAATGCAGATGATTCGCGAAGAGAAAATACCGCAGAACATTCGTGGCAGATCATTATTTTAGCCCAAATCCTTTATCCGTATGCTAAAAACAGAGCAGATATCGATTTGCTGAGAGTGATCAGAATGCTTTCCATCCATGATCTGGTGGAAATAGAAGCGGGAGATACCTTCCTGTTTGATGAACAAGCTATGGTTGGGAAATTTGAAAGGGAGAAACTGTCCGCACAAAAGATCTTCGGAATTTTAGATGAACCTTTACGTTCAGAGTTCTTTGATCTCTGGCTGGAATTTGAAGAAGAAAAAACTCCGGATGCGATATTTGCGTGCTCTATAGACCGGATTATGCCATTCATTCTTAATTCTCATACATCCGGAAAAAGCTGGACGGAAGCTAAAGTAACGGAAAGCCAGATCAGAAAAATGCTTGAAAATGCGATCAGCAGAGCATCGGATGAAATGGGTGAGGCCTTTGAATTGTTATTGAGCAGAAGTTTAGAGACGGAAAAAGTTTTGAAATAAACGAGCTACGGCGGCCGAAGGCCGCCGTAGCTTTTTAAAAATTATAGTATTTGGATTGGTTTCTTGAATTCGTCGATCGCCACAAAAGTAAAGTCTCCTATAATAGCCCTTTCTCTTTCATAGCAATACATCTGTTCCGTATAGATTTCAACATTCACTTTCATACTCGTCGTTCCTACATGAGTTACTCTTCCAACCAGTTCAACAATAGTTCCGGCCGGAATAGGCTTTTTGAAATCGATTTTATCACTGCTTACGGTAACTACTCTTTTTCTGGCGAAGCGGGTAGCGGTAATAAAGGCTGCTTCATCCATCAGCTGCATCGCTGTACCTCCGAATAAAGTATCGTAGTGATTGGTAGTTTTTGGGAAAACCGCTTTAAAGATCCTGGTTTCGGATGCTTCAATTCTTTCTTCTGTCGTCATATTTCATTATTATTATAGCGAAATGAAATAGATAAGAGCAGACAGAAATTATAGGAATGCATTCCTGAACATCCATCAGATCAATCAACTTCAAATCGCGAAAGTTTCTTGTATAAAGAAAAAGGCAGGTCTCCTGACTTGTACCCTCTTTATTTCCTTCCCATGCATGGCACAGTGGATCAATAATAAAGATGTAGGATACTTACAGTTGCGCGACAGTTCGTGATTTTCACACGATTCCCTTTTAAGCTGCAGCTAAGCAGTACCAGTTTCTTGGTGAATAAGCATATGCTTTTCAGTGGCAAAAATAAGGATAATCCTGAGAATTCCTAATATTATTCAGGATTTTCAAAAATAAGCTGGCTTATAGCCCTTCCTTCTTTGATGGTCCAGAGCGTTGTATACCTGTTTTCGCCAGAGCCGTTGATCATATAAAGGAAAATGTGATCATTATCGAAAGCGGTTACTTCTACTTTATCGAAATCCATCGTAGGCTGAAACATATTTTTAATAGCATCTCTCACGAATACAGAACCTCTTCCTGGTTGCTGTACCCGTATAGATTTGATCTCGGTTAAATCTTCAGGAAGTTCTTTGCCAATTCCCCAAGATTTTACTTTATCAACTTTAGTGATATTACCATTGGTATCCTTTTCCTGTTTTTTGATTTTTGCATATGAAGGATAAATATCAATGATTACTTTCGTTCTCTGATTTCCCGGGATTTTCGGATTGGTATCATCTGTAAAAATTAAGGATTTACCATTTTTGGACTTGGATGGAGTGAATTTTGGTAATTGGTCAATGAATGCAATACGTTCCTTATTCACCATTCCTTCTTTGTTAAGGCTGTCGTATCTTACAAAAGGTTTTTCTATTTCAGGTTTTTCAGGATATTGTATCCATATCCATTCTGTTTCTCCGGGAGCAGGCTTTACATAGACAAACACATCACCGGTTTTCATACGGATTTTATCTATGATTTTCCTATAGTCATCCTTGTGTACACGTACCATTGCATAACCTTCCTGAGCTTTTACCACTCCAAAAGGGACTTTATTTTGTCCATTAACAAAAACTAAAGAAAAAATACTGAATAAAAAGATATACAATGTCTTGCTTTCGGAAACCATCATGAAAATTTTAAACTATTCAAATATATAAATTAAATCCTTTTCGGCAGATAATTATACCGTTGCAATTCTTTGAAATCTTTAATAGGCCTTAAATAGTGATCTGAAAGTAAGAGAATTTCATCCGAAATATTCAGAACTTCCTCATAATGATGATCAGAAATAATAATCCCTTTCACTTCGGATTGTTGTTTTATTATTTTTTGAATTTCATAGATCATTTTTGGGGAAAGGCCATAAAAAGGCTCATCCAGTAAAATGAATTCTGCATCAGAGTAAATAATAAGTAAAACCTCAATAATTTTCTTTTCCCCGCCGGAAAGTTGTCTTACGGTCTTATGAAGAAAAGGCTTCATTATATCCGATGTCATCAGAGATTCTGTATTTCTGGCATCGCAGAAAAGCGGAATCAGATGTTTAATTTTAATATTTTTAGGAAGAAAAAACTGCTGCGGCAGATAAGAAATACGGGTTTTTCTGTCTTTTTGATTTTGAAGGACTTTATCGTTAACCCTGATGAATTGTGAATCACCTTTTTCTGTCCCGAAAATTATTTTTAGCAAAGTCGATTTTCCGGAACCGTTTCTCCCCAGCAAAGCTATAGTTTTTCCGGTTTCACAGCGTAAATAAATATCCTGCAAAATGGTTTTGTTACCAAAACTTTTCGTCACGCTGTCTACATGTAATAGGCTCATAAAAAATAAGCTATAATTTTTATTATTAAACTGATAGCCACAGTCATTCCCCAAAGAAAACTTCTGGAAAAACCGAAATGAGCATAAAAATAATATTCATCTTTTAATCTTAATTCATAAATGAAATAATGAAGGGCAGGAAGGATTAAAAGGAAGCATAACCCAAAATTTTCAATATTGAAGTTAGTCATAAAGGTGATCAATAAAGAAAATAAAACTGCGGGAATCAGCAGTTTTATATAAAATATCCAAAAAATTTTGAGGTTTTTAGTCATTTTCAAATACTTTAAATTCTTTCCAATTCATCCGCATCAATTGTCGTCTTGAAAGTCCCATAGTTCACAATCACCTTATTCTTGGAAATCTTTTCAATGGTTCCTACACTTGTACTTCCGGAAATACGGACACGTTGTCCCACTTTCATCCATAGCGCACGGTCGGTTTTACGTTTTTCCTCCAGCTTTTCGTTGGTTTCTGCAATTTTTTCAATCACTTCTTCTTTCTTTAGCTGTTGGGTGATCTTTCTTTTAACCACCTGAAGACGCTTACTTTCGTCCTTGTCCGCTCCGATCTTCCTGAACTTTTCCTGTTCTAATAATTTCACGAAATCCTTCACTACATCCTTTCTCGATTTTCCTTTCGTATAGCTGTCAATAAAAGCTTCGATCTTATTTCCGAACTGAAGTTTTCTGTGTTCTTCTTCATACAGCTTCTGGAAATTGTAAAGTTTTTGCTGAAGCTGGTCATTCAGTTTCTGCAAATTATCCCGTTTGTCTTCTACGGATTCCTTTCTTTCTGCGAGGTCAGATTTTAGCTTTTCCACCTCAAATTTTTCCTGCTGAAGCTTTACAATCGTCTTATCAAGGTTTACAATATCGTGTTCCACTTTTTTCTTGGCAGAATGAATAATAAATCTTGGAATTTTATTTTTTTCCGCGACCTCGAATGTAAATGAACTTCCGGCTTGTCCCACCTCCAGCTTATACATCGGTTCCAGGGTATCTTCATTGAAAAGCATTGCCGCATTCTGAGCATTTGGAAGCTGTTCTACAACAAGCTTGATATTGGTATAATGCGTTGTAATGATCGCAAAACTCTTTTTGTCATAGAAAAACTCAAGGAAACTTTCAGCCAGAGCTCCACCCAATTCAGGATCAGAACCGGTACCGAATTCATCGATCAGTAAAAGCGTATTGGCATCAGCTTCACGGATGATTCCGGACATTTTTTTTAGCCTGGATGAATATGTTGACAAATGGTTTTCAATAGACTGGTTATCCCCAATATCCGTCATGATCTTTTCAAAGAAAAACATTTCGGATTTCGGGTGTACCGGAACCAGAATTCCACTTTGAATCATCAGTTGAAGTAAGCCAACTGTTTTCAAAGTAATTGATTTTCCTCCTGCATTCGGTCCGGAAATACAGATAATTCTGTTGTGCTCCGTGAACGTCAGAGTTTGTGGGAAAATCGTTTTGTTTTCCGCTTTATTTCTTAAAAATAATAAAGGATGAAAAGCATCTCTTAATCGCAAGGTTTTATGGCGGTTAATTTTTGGTAAAACCCCGTTGATCAGTTCTGCAAACTTGGCTTTCGCTCTTGTGAGATCAAGATCGAAAATATACTTCTGATATCTCCAAAGCTGAGGTTGAAATTCTGCCAGTTCAGCAGTCAGCTTTCTCAGGATCTTGTCGATTTCCTTTTTTTCTTCCTCTTCATTTTCCTTTAGCTTGAAATAATGCTTCACCACAGAATCCGGTTGAATATAGGTAATAGATCCCGTTTTTGAAAGCCCCAAAACTCTTCCGGGGACTCTTTTTTTAAACCCTGATTTTACGGCTAAAACCCTTTGATCATCAATAATGGTTTCACGGATATCATCCAAAAACTCACTTTGCCCGTAATTGAATAAGGCCCGGTTGAAATTTTCCTGGATCGCTTTTTTGGCCACCTGGATTTCCGCTCTTAAACCTTTTAAAACCGGTGAAGCTTCACTTTTTACTTCTCCAAAGCGGTTAAAAACCTTATCTACTTTATCAATGATTTCTTTTCTGAACTCCAAAACAGCGGTATCTTCCAATAAAGTAGGGAAGGTTTCCGGCATGGTTGGGAAAAACTTTTGCAGCTTCCCGATCTGTTCCGTAATGGTTTTTATTTTAATGAAGGCATTGTTTTCCAACCGGAAATTTTCGATCAGCATTAATTTCAGCTCACTCTCAATATCCTCATACTCATCAAACGGAATGGCATTTGAACTTTCAAAACTCGATAAATATTCAGAAGTTTTTTTCAAAGAAAGTTCTGCTTCGTCAATTTCCATCGGACGAAGTTGAAGAATTTGTTCTCTCGTTTTCGGAGAATACGCAAAGGGAGAAATTTCCGCCAGTAGTTGCGGAAACTCTAATTCGTTTAAATCTTCTTTATTTATATACACAATGCAAATTTAGTGAGAAAATGTCAATTTGCTGATGTGGCCATTTGAAAATGAGTTAATTTGAAAATTTGTGAGTGACAAAATGATGAGGTTTTACTATTTTTGAAATATGAAACTGGAAACCGAACGATTGGTTTTAAAAGAAATCAATGAAAATCATGTTGAAGATATCTTACGAATCCGAAGCAATGAGATTATCAATAAGTATGTGCATAGGAATCCGCCCCAAAATAACTATGATGCGTTGGAATTTATTTTAACGATCAGAAAAAGAACGGCAGATAACCAGACTTTTTATTGGGGAATTTCTTTAAAAGATCAACCCGGTCTCATCGGAACCATTTGTCTGTGGAATTTCTCAGAAGACAGAACCGTTGCGGAAGTGGGCTATGAATTGTTACCCGATTATCACAGAAAAGGAATCATGTCCGAAGCGTTGGCTGCTGTTTTAGATTTTAGCTTTAATAAGCTACATTTGCAGGAAGTTGTAGCAATGACCGATAAACTCAATGAAAACTCAAAGTTGCTTTTGTTGAAACATTATTTTATATTGGAAGAAGAGAGAGAAGATGAAGGTTTTCCGGATAACCTAGTTTTTAGCTTGAAGAAAACCCCGTAGTTGTTGGAATCTTAGGATAAAGATTCTTCATTTCACTGTGTTACATTCAAAATGACAGAAATTAAAATTATCAAATTAATTCATTATCAAATTTTCAAATTGAATATATGACCTGGACAGAAGTTTTAGCCCCGATCAAAAAAACAGAATATTTTACCAACCTTTGGGAAAAAGTAAAGCAGGAATATGCCACTGCCAAAGTTTTCCCGCCTAAAAACCAGATCTTCAGGGCACTGGAAATTACCCCTTTTGAAGATGTTGAAGTAGTGATTATCGGGCAGGATCCATATCATAATGATTATCAGGCGAATGGTTTGTGCTTTTCCGTTTCTGAGCAGGTAGCAGCTCCTCCTTCCTTAAAAAATATCTTTATTGAGCTGAAAGATGATCTCGGAGTGGTAAGAACTTCCAAAGAACTGGATGATTGGGGAAGACAAGGGGTTCTTCTATTAAATGCTACATTAACGGTTCGCGCCCATTCTCCGAACTCCCATAAGGATTTGGGTTGGGAGAAATTCACCGATTTTATCATCAAAGAAATTTCAGATAAAAAAGAAAACGTAGTATTTGTATTATGGGGAGCTTTTGCACAAAAAAAAGCCGAACTCATAGATCCGGCTAAGCATTTTATCTTAAAATCGGCACATCCGTCACCTTTTTCTGTTCACAGAGGATTTTTCGGAAGCAAGCCTTTTTCAAAAATTAATGAATATCTTATTTCAAAAGGGAAGAAGCCTATCGCATGGTAGGTTTCGACACGGTTTCTTTTATTTTTATCCCGATTTTATATTTTCCATTCAGTGCTTTGGCACCTCCTTCTGATGTTGGGTAAGGCGTAATTTCGACAAGGGAGATCGTATAGCCATTGAATTCTGCAGAAGAAAATAGGTTTTTCCCTGCGTTATCCATCGTTGCTAACCGTAATGTTATTGGCCTGGTTGCAATTCCCATGACCTCAACTTCGGCAACAGCAGCTCCTGCCCAGATACAGTTGACTCCTTTCGGGCAACGGCTGTCTTCAGAAACTTTTTTGAAGGTAACATTCATCTCATATTCTTTCAGGAATTTATTTTCTCCTTCGTTGAAATAAATGATGGTTCCTTCTTTGCCTATATTTTTTGTCTCTTTAGTATCGGCTACTACAGGAGTTTTTGTGGAAGTTTTTGTTTCCTTCTGGGCACTGCAGTTGGCTAAAGTCAAGACTCCTAAACACAATATGATGGCTTTATGTATCATAATTTTTTAAATAATATTAAGCATATCCAATACTACTACCAAAAACATTGCCACACCTACCACAAGGCTGAATCCCGTTCCGTAAATAAACCCTATAAAAGCTCCTTTCGTTGATTTAAGGGCCTTGTCCATGTCTTTGCTGTCGTGAAGCAGTTCTCCTACGAATACTCCTGCAAACATCCCGATCAGAAAACCGATCGGAGGGAAAAACATTCCGATAATAGTTCCGATTATAGATCCTATGCTTCCCCAACGTGTTCCGCCATATTTCCTATTGGTTCTGGCTGGGATTATATAGTTCAGAACCGCAGATACAGCCGTAAGAATTCCAAAAATCCAGATATAAATCATTGATAAATCCGAATCTGTTCCGAATTTATATATTAATAGTCCGCAAAGACTGAGAACCAGACCTGGTAAAATAGGAAGAAAGGTTCCTATTATTCCAAGCAATAGTAAAATAAGACAAATGATATTGATTAATGCGATATCCATATATAATGTTTTCTAACTGCAAGATAAAAAAAAGAGGCTTATGAAAGCCCCTTTTTATAGTTGAAGTGTGAAAATTAAAGATTAAGAATGATGTATTGGAGAATGAGTCCTGAATTGCCGATATTACCGGAAGCGTGGTTATGGAACGCCGTATAGAAAATATTCCCGCTGCTGCTGCCGTTGCATGCTCCCATACTGTCGCCGTGTGCTTGATGGCTTGCCCAGGAACTTTGAGGAATCGTAATGGTCATAGGGTTGCTTCCTGAGGAATTGTGGCAGATTGTGATCCAGCCATTGGTAGCGCTGTTTCCTATAGCGACCTGAGTGGCAGAAGGATCATGATATTTATTGGTTTTGATCATGAGTGCCTCATTGTTGTTTTTCACCATAACATCCCAGAAGGTAGCATCATACATATTGATTTTTTGCCATGAACCCAGATCAAAATGAATATT
>NZ_BAAFHL010000042.1:0-22099 GCF_042849955.1 Chryseobacterium barbadense | reverse complement strand
GGCAGGGTTACCTGAATAATCAGTGTAATTGGAAGCTCCCGAAGCATTCTCCATAACAGGCTTACCATTAGGACTTACCTTAACATTTGAAATATAATCAGTAGCTGAGCTCTGGCCAGACATCGGGCAGTGCACCACAGTAGGGGTTGTAAAGAAATACAATGGTGTAAAGTTACCCGGAGTACCATTACAGATGTTAGCTACCTGCATTTCATACTTTGTTAATTCAAGAAGGTTAGTCAGTGTATAGGTATTCGTTGGAACAGCTATTGTAGTCCAGCTCGGAATACCCACTTTTCTATATCTTAAGACATAGGTTGCACCTGGGAAAGGATCCCAAACCACAACAGCGGATGTTGGAGTAAGAGTTGTAATCGTTAATCCAGGAGGCGGAATCTCACATGTTCTTTCCGTAGTAAATACTTTTGGTGTTGACCATGGGTTAAGTGTAGTTTCTCCGTCACATTTATTTGCGATCTGAACCTCATACGTTGTGTACACACTTAAACCTGTAAGAGGATAATTATTGGCCGGTGGTGCCGGTAAGTTGACCGTTGTCCATGCAGTTGTTCCTACCACTCTGTATCTCATGGTATAGGTAGAGCTGGCTGCAAGTGGAGTCCAGGTCACCAATGCCGTAGTTGTTGTGATATTACTTATTGTCACGTTTGGAGGAGTAGGATCACATCTTGTTCGGAACTGATTATTCGAGTATGCTCCTGTTGTTGTATTACAAATAGCAGCTACCTCTACTTCATATTGAGTAGCAGAAAGCAATTGAGTCAATGTATAAGTATTGGTTGGCGTAGGATAAGGCTGAGCCGGTACCGCTACGGTCTGCCATGTAGTAGAACCGACAGGTCTGTATCTGATCGTATAAGAAGCTTCTCCTGAATCCTGAGGCCATGTTAAGGTAACAGAATTATGAGTAATATTCGTTAAGGTAACCACAGGTGTGGTTGTTTTACAGATCACCAGCTTCACATTATCAATAGCTACCGGAGGCTGAGTTCCCCCTGAACCGTCATTTCTCCATTCAAATACCAGACGCATGGTGTTACCTGCAAAGCTGCTTAAGTTTAAGTTAGCATTTAAATATCCTAACCATGTTGCCTGCTGGTTATAGTTAGTTCCTAACTGAATTCTACCTGTTCCGGCAGTAATCAGAGTACCCGCAGTAGGCATATAAGTAGCCGGAACCAGCCACACTCTCAGATAATCGAAAGAGCTTTCTCCAACAGCTTTCCAGTCGAACGAAAGCTTAGCGATTGTAGTTCCTGCTGGAACAGCAATATCTCTATAAGCATGTACCGTACTGGTTGATGTAATAGTATAGCTATTAGTTGCACCTGCGTCATTGGAAATATAAATAGAGTTTCCTGTATTTCCCGTAGCTGCACCCATAAACCATTTATTAACCTGTGTACCACTTGTAAATCCGAAATCATTAGGTCCGGAAGTAAATGGCTGATAATATGGAATCGTTGCGGGGATTTGTGTAGTGGTAAAACTTGGGCCTGCTACCCAGATACTTGGATTGGTAGGGCTACACATAGTACGTACCCACCAATAATAGGTTGTATTTGGAGTAAGAGGGGTTAAAGTAGTAGATGTTCCCGCAACCGGTGTACCTGCTGTGGCATTGGTAGGAGGAATGCCTGTAGTGTTGAAAAACACCTGATATCCGTTGGCTGGTGCCGGGTTAGGAGCAGTCCAGTTAATAGCGGCAGTAGTAGACGTAACTGTAGTTACTCCCATGGCAGTAGGCACAAAACATGAAGGAATAAACAGATTGATGTTATCAACGGCAATGGCCGGCTGGGTTCCGATAACACCGTCATTTCTCCATTCAAATACCAGACGCATGGTATTACCTGCAAATGTGCTTAAGTTGACTGCTGTATTGAGGTAATTCTGCCAGGTAGTCTGCTGGTTGAAGTTACCCCCTATCTGGATTCTGCCTCCTCCTGCAGTAATCTGGGTTCCTGCAACCGGTACATAGGTAGATGGTACCATCCACACTCTTAAGTAGTCAAAAGTACTTTCACCAAATCCTTTCCAGTCAAAAAGCAGATAAGCAAGAGTTGTTCCTGTAGGTACAATAATATCACGGTAAGCATGAACCACGCTGGATAAATTTACATTATAGCTATTGGTAACGCCATTATCATTGGAAATATAAATAGAATTTCCCGGGTTTCCGACAACATTGCCGAAATACCACTTGTTAGGCTGTGAACCGCTGGTAAAGCCAAGATCATTAGTAGTATTAAAGTTCTGTGTATATGGTATCGTTGCTGGAATCTGAGTGGTGGTAAAGTTCCCGCCAGGCATCCAGATACTGCTGTCTGTAGGGCTACAAACAGCTTTTACCCACCAATAATACGTAGTATTGGGTGTTAAGGGAGTCAGAGTAGTAGTTGTTCCTGTAACCGGTGTTCCTACTGTTGCAGCGGTAGGCGGAACTCCTGTGGTATTGTAATACACCTGATATCCATTCGCTGGTGCCGGAGTAGGAGCTGTCCAGCTTAATGAGGCAGTAGTTGCCGTTACAGAAGTAGTCGTCAGGGCAGTAGGGACAAGACACGTAGGAATGAACAAATTGATATTGTCAATAGCTACAGCAGGCTGAGCTCCGAGAATACCATCATTTCTCCATTCAAATACCAGACGCATCGTGTTTCCTGCATAAGCACTTACGTTTAAAGTGGGTGATACATAGGTTTGCCATGCCGCTTGCAGGTTAAACTGACCTACCTGCGTTCTTCCGGGGCCTGTACCAATCTGAGTTCCCGGAGTAGGAGTAAAAGTGGCAGGAACCAGCCATACTCTCAGATAATCCCAGGTACTTTCTCCTCCCGCTTTCCAGTCAAATGAAAAGGTGGCGATAGTAGATCCGGCAGGGATTGTTATATCTCTGTAGGCCTGAACTACACTGGATGAATTGACGTTGTAACCATTGGTTACCCCATTATCATTGGAGATATAAAGTGAGCTACCGGGATTACCAGTAACGTTACCATGAAACCATTTGTTAGGCTGAGTACCGTTGAGAATGGTAAGATCATTCGTGGTTGAAAAATCCTGAGTATAAGGTAACGTTGCTGCCTGACCATAGGCTTCCGGTATAAAGCCCATATTCATCAAGCATAGAAGAAGAACTAAAACAGTAGAAAATTTCTTCATAGGGTAATATTTTATATTAATAATACAAATCTAAGTGTTTTTTACCTTTTCTCCTTATTAATTTTCATGTTTTTATAAAAAAAATATAAGGATATGTAATATTTGTTCAAAATGTTGTTTTGAATATGCTGAATTAAACGCTCTTTTATTCCGTTTTATTGTATTAACGAAGCGGAATCTGACACCGTTTATCACCATCGTTAAATACTTTCAGGTCAAAAGGTAATACATTGGTATTCATAAAAACTGATAAAAAATCGACAATTTTAAGATGGGGAATAATTTTTGAAGTAATTTGCATCGATTATTTTTACCTATGTTTGATAAGCAACAAAGAAAACTGAAGAGATCTGCCAGATTGATCTCCGTACTAAGCAAATACGGATTTAAAGATATGTTGGCCAGGATGAACGGAAACAGGCAGGAAGAATATCCCCACGATCCGGATGAAATTATCTCAAAAGGTACAGTGTACGAACGGATAAGGCTGGCTTTGGAAGAACTGGGACCTACTTTTGTGAAGCTTGGGCAAACCTTCAGCAACCGGGAAGATCTGTTGCCTCCGGAATTGATTCAGGAGTTGCAGAAGCTTCAGGATAAAGTGGACACCGTAGAAATGAATGTAGAAGAAATCCTGGAAAATGAATTCAATATTCAGGTAAAAGATCATTTTCTTGAAATTCCCAAAAAACCAATAGCTACAGCCTCCATTGCACAGGTATATAAAGCTGTTTTGCTAAATGGTGATCACATTATTCTGAAAATAAAAAAGCCTGATGTCCAAAAAGTTATCGAAGACGATCTCCTATTAATTAAAGATCTGGTAAAGCTGGTTTCCACGTATTCTGAGATCGGGAGCAAGCTCAATCTTAAGCAGGCTATTTCAACTTTTGAAAGATCGTTGCTTGAAGAGGTTTCCCTGATCAACGAAAAAAATAATATCCAGCAGTTTGCGCTAAACTTTAAAAATAATAAAGAGACGTACATTCCAAAGGTTTATGAAGAATTTTCCAACAATAATGTATTGTGTATGGAATTCATAGACGGAATAAAAGTAACCGATAAATCAGTTCTTATAGCCAATGGGATTGATCCCGTAAAAGTTTCTGAAATAGGACTAAGGCTGTTTGTATCCCAGATTCTGGATTATGGTTTTTTCCATGCGGATCCGCATGCCGGAAATATTCTGGTGAAAAAAAATGGTAAGATTGTCTTTATAGATTTTGGAGCTGTAGGGAAAATACAGCCTAATGATAAGGAGATCCTGGAGAATCTTATCGTAAGCTTTGTGGCGAAAAATCCCCATAAAATTGTGCGTTACCTCAAAAAAATGGCCGTGAGCTATGATATTCCTGATGAGAGAAGATTTGAAAATGATGTGGAAGATATTCTGAATTTCGTTCACAGCTCTTCTTTGCAGGAGATCAATGTACAGGTGATCATCAATAAGATGAAAGATATTTTGAAAGACAACAGGCTGTATATGCCGGATTACTTTTACCTGTTATTTAAAGGAATAAGTCTGATAGAAGGTGTTGGAAGGAATATTAATCCTGATCTGGATATTGTTAAAAGCCTGCATCCATATACCAAAAAAATATTTGCCAAAAAAATAAGCCCGAAAAACCTGCTGAAAATGGGAGTAGACAGGGCGATGAACTTCACGGATAATGTAGATGAAATCCCAAAAGAACTTCGTTCCGTCTTACAAAAACTGGATGAAAACAAATTCACGGTTTCCAGCGAGATCAAAAATATCGAAAAGACCAATCAGCTCATCAAATCCAGTGTGGTCAACCTGATTTTAGCAATGATACTGGGTGCGAATATGGTTGCGACCGCCATTGTTTTCGTATCGGAATCAGGTCCGAAAATAGGTGAAATGTTGTTGATTGCAGTACTGGGATTTATCTTTTCCGTATTGCTGATTCTTATACTTTTGCTGAGGATGACCAGAAAGTAAAATGCTTCGGCGTTCAGTTAGACAATGAAATTATAAATTATAGATTTTAAATTTTAAATTTTAGATGGATAATATGATCACTTATCAATGATTCTCTACATTGTCATGTTCAAAGAATCCGAAATATCTCCTCCTAAACACACAAAAATTAAATGCCTATCTTTGCCAAATGGAAAAACTCACTTTTGCCGATTTTGACCTTCCGGTTAAAATTCTTGATGTTTTAGCGGATCTTGAATTGTTTGAACCCACTCCTATCCAGGAAAAAAGCTTAAAGCCGATACTTTCCGGGAGAGATGTTATGGGAATCGCGCAAACGGGAACCGGAAAAACATTGGCTTACCTTTTACCTGTTTTAAAAACATGGAAGTACAGCAAAAGCGGAAATCCTACGGTTCTGATCCTGGTTCCTACCAGAGAACTGGTGGTGCAGGTAACGGAAATCCTTGAAAAGCTGACAGAAAACATTACAGCCAGGGTGATCGGAATATATGGCGGAAAAAATATCAATACCCAAAAACTGCTGTTCAATGACGGGTGTGATATCTTGGTGGGAACTCCGGGAAGGGTGATGGACTTGTCCATTGATAATGCGATTTCGCTGAAAGAAGTGCAGAAACTGATTATTGATGAATTTGATGAAATGCTGAATTTAGGGTTCAGGCCTCAGCTGACTCATATTTTCGAAATGATGAAAGAAAAAAGGCAAAATATTCTTTTCTCTGCGACTATGACGGAAGCCGTGGATGAAATGTTGGATGAATATTTTGCGAACCCGGTTGAAATTTCATTGGCAAAGTCAGGAACTCCTCTTGAAAAAATACAGCAGACAGGGTATAAAGTTGAAAACTTCAATACTAAAATCAATTTGCTTGAGCATTTATTGAAAACCGATGCCGATATGTCAAAGGTTTTGATTTTCAATAATAATAAAAGACATGCCGATTTATTGTTTACCAAAATAGATGAGCTTTTCCCGGAACAATTCGATGTGATTCATTCCAATAAATCCCAGAACTACCGATTGAAAGCGATGAAGAGATTTGAGAATGAAGAGGTGAGAGGGCTGATCACTACAGACGTTATGGCGAGAGGTCTTGATATTTCAGATATTACCCATGTAATTAATTTTGAAGTTCCTGAGGTTCCTGAGCAATATATCCACAGAATTGGTAGAACGGGTAGAGCGGATAAAGACGGAAGTGCGGTGACTTTTGTAACCAAAAAAGAAGAAACTTTACTTCTGGACATTGAATTGTTGATGGATAAAGAGCTTCAGTTCATCGATTTCCCTGAAGGAGTGAAGATCAATCCTAAAAAAATCGCTGCGGAAGAAGAGCAGGTGGTGATGAAAAATCCGGCCAGAGTAAAACTGAATGAAGGAGGAGGCGCTTTCCATGATAAGAAAGATAAGAATAAGAAAGAAAACTGGGGCGGACCTTCCAAGAGAAAAGCACCGAAGAAATTCGGAGCGAACAGGGCTCAGCAAAAAGCAAAATCTAAAGCGAAGAGAAAAAAATAAAATAAAAACTCCCGGATTCTATTCCGGGAGTTTTTTTATTTCATATAAGGATTCATCACAGAAGTCCAGAGTCTGTAGCCCTCAGGAGTAATGTGAAGCATGTCTTCCACAAAAAGATCTTTTCTTACGTTTCCATTGGCATCCTGCATTACTTTGGTAATGTCTATGAATTCCGCATTCGGTTCTTTTTTCATAAAGCAGGCAATTTTCTTATTTGCCTTTCTCATTTGCGGCCATAGTTTCTCGCGGCTGGGAGAATACTTGATGGAAATATAATCCACTTCTATGTCGGGGAATTTTTCACGGATCTTGCTATAAAAAGTTTTGAAACGTTTTACCACTTCTTTTGCCTTCAGCTTATGATCATCGGCAAAATCATTCTCGCCACAGTAAATAATTATTTGCTTAGGCTGGTAAGGATTCAGGAGGTCTTCCGCATAAAAATTAAGATCGGTCAATCTTGAGCCGCCGAAGCCTCTGTTAATAATGGTTTTGTTCGGAAAATAAGCGGCAACATCCGTCCATTTGGTAAAAGATGAGCTTCCGATCAGAAGAATGGCATCTTTAGGAGGAGTTTTTTCCTGGTCTGCTTTTTTAAAGTTTTGAATATCCTGCCAGAACATCGGCTTTTTGTCCTGGGCAAAGAAAAGAGTGAAAGCCAGTAGCAAGAATGCTGATAAAATCTTCTTCATTGTTTAATAATTGATTTAATTAAATTCATCTCATAAAAAACTCCCGATTTCTCGAGAGTTCTGTTTATCTTTTATAAGTTGTATAATAGAGGTCGTTAACACCGTCTCCATTAGCATCCCCATTATTGAAAAGCTGCATTACTTTTAATTCCGAATTAGAAAGGATCATTACTTTATAGTTTTCAGCTTCTTCCTGATCAAATTGAATGGAAAGATCTTTGGTTTCTTCATTATAAGTAAACTTACCTTCATTTTTACCATTCAATTGGCAGTTGGCATCTGTTCCTGAGAAGTAAGTGTAGCTCACGTAATAATCAGTTCTGAAATGTAAAATATTTTTCATACTGCATCCGGATGGAGAACCTACTGAAAGTGTAGTTTTACCGTCTTTTCCGGAAATGATCTCTGTTTTACTTACTCTCCAGTCACCTTTTAACATATCCATTTCGTAAGCTTTAACATCATCATCTTCACAAGAAGTCAGCGCAATGGCGGAAAAGGCAAATAAAAGTAGCTGTTTTTTCATTTTCACAAATTTAAGAATATGCTAAAATATAAATAAATTTGAAATATCCGTAATGAAATATTGGTTTTTTAAACGAATGTTTATGAATAAAGAAGATTGAGATAAAAAGGTTTAGGAATTAGGGTGGAAATTAAGATTCATAAAATATTCTATTCACTATATCCTAAATCTTAATACCTGTTACCTAACTTCTTATTTAATAGCTCATCTCTACAATTTTATAAGCATCCTGTGGTGTCAGTTTCTTATGCTCACCCAGTCCGGACCAGTTTCTGGCTGTAAAAGCTTTTTCCACTCTTTCAGCGGTTCCCTGGTATTCTGCTGTATATTCTGAAAGCTTTGTTTGGATATGGAGGCTGTGGAAAAACTCTTCCAGCTTTTTAATCCCTGTATCAGCTTTTTCTTCAATTGTACCGTCTTTGATTCCCCAGACTCTTTCAGCATACTGCGCAAGTTTTCCTTTCTTAGTCTCAAAATTATATCGGTAATGAGAAGGTGCAATGATCGCCAACGTTCTGGCATGGTCAATCCCGTAGTAAGCTGTTAATTCATGCCCCATTGCATGAACAGCCCAGTCTGTGATCACCCCTTTCTGGATCAGCCCGTTCAGAGCCATCGTACAGCACCACATGAAATTTCCTGCCGCTTCATAATCAAATTCTTCTGCCATTACTTTAGAGGCCGTTTCCTGTAAGCTGATCAGGATGCTTTCCGCAATTCTTTCCTGCAGATCTGCGGAAGAAGGGGCTGTCATATATTGTTCTAAAACGTGAGTATAGGCATCTGTAATTCCGTTCGCGATCTGGTTTTTGGGAATAGAACGGACTACTTCAGGATCAAGCACTGAAAATTGCGGGAAAAGCCCGGGACCTCCGGAGGATAGCTTCTCATTGGTTTCCCTTCTGGAAATCACATATCCCGAATTCATCTCGGAACCGGTTGCAGGCAACGTTAAAATACTCCCGAAAGGCATGCCTTCTCCTTCGAAGGTTCTTACAGAGTTTCTCAGGATGTCCCAAGGCTCTCCGTCATAGTTGGCTGCTGCGGAAAGGAACTTGGTACCGTCAATTACAGAGCCTCCTCCTACAGCGAGAAGGAAGGTGATATTTTTTTCTTTGATAAAAGCCAGGGCATTCATCAGAACCTCATATTCCGGATTAGCCGGCACTCCGCCGAACTCATGAACTTCATGATTTTTTAGCGCTTCTTTTACCTGATCATACACACCATTGCTTTTGATGCTTCCGCCTCCGTAAATCATTAATATCTTGGCATTTTGTGGAATCTCTTTTGAGATTTTAGCAATTTCGCCTTTCCCAAAAAGTATTTTGGTTGGATTTTTAAACTCAAAATTAAGCATTGTTCTAAATTTATTTAAAGCCAAATGTAGTGAATGCGAAAGGAAATTTAAGTTAAAGAAAATTTAAAATTACTATCAGTTGATTGTAATATACCTATTGAATTGCCGGATCAGAATCGTTAAAGTTCTTTTGGAAATAACTAATGGTGTTAGCACCCAGTGTCCTCACCACTGAAGGAAGAATCTTGAAACAATCCTGAACATAGCTATGAACCCGTTTTGAAATATATTCCGTAGCTTTTACTTTCCAGTCTCCCGTTTTTTCTATTGATCTTTACAAGGAATGCTTCTTTTGTATCTGTATTTCCTTTTGCTTTAGACAGGAACATCGAAATCTGTTTATCCTCAATTTTATAGGAACTGCTCAGTCTGTTTGTTATATCAACGGTATACCCATACGTGTTGGCAATTAAAATGGCTTCCGGAAGATTATCAACAGTTCCGATGAAATCTCTTAGTTGCTTTTCATTGGAGAAATATCTGGACTGGCTGTTTTCACAGGCAATGAGATATGAAAAACAGTCTTCTCCTAAACATTTTTGAAAGAAGCCTTTCTCCGGAGCCGGATCATTGATCGTCATATATTCCGGAGCCTGACTCTCGTAGATGATGGCTTTATCAGGATCGGGATTATTGCGGAAAACAGACCAGTATTGGTATTTTTTATCAGGAACAATGAATGGGTAGAGTAGATCGGCATTGTCTAAGATTTCCGGGATTTTTTTGAAATCGGAAGGAACAGCTTTCTGACCGAAAGCTAAACCGGATAATAACAATAAAGCGAAGGATAATAATTTCATTCTGTTGTTTTATAAATTTGGCAGGTCAAAATTTATTCCAACACAATTTTATAATATCCGTTTTCGTCTTTTACATCAATACCTATGCCTGTAAACGTTAACTTATTAATTTGATAGCCTTCACATCCGGAATCAAATTCCGACGACTGGATTGAAAAATCAAAAGGTTTTACATTAGAAGAGAAAGTATAATTTTTGATGCCATTATAAGCACCCACGTTTTCTAATATAACCATATCATCGGATGTTTTTGTCAGTTGTACCGCGACTTGATTTTCATCCTTCACCGAATAGACACTAAGGGTTCCGTTCGTAATAAGATTTTCATCATTAGAATTTACGAATTTAAAAACGATCGGCTGAGGAGCATTATAGCAATCGTCTCCACAGGCTGTGAAAATAAAAGCTGTTAAAAGAAATGCAAATATTTTTTTCATGGGATTAATTTTTCTGTGAAATCTAAAACTTTTTTTAAAATTGAAAAATATACTTATGCCCGCAACTTATTTTCTTCATTAAAACGATCTCTGTATATTATTAAATATTGTGACAAATTATAATCTGTGACATTGAGATCGTCAATCTCTACTTCTATCTTTTCATTTTTATGGTAAAAATAAAGATAATTAACTTCAGAACTATATTGATGGTGGGATATTGAATCTTTAACATGTTTTGTGATTATTTTCTCATGTTGAATTTCGCTCCATTTTATTCTGGGGTTCTTATTTAGCTGGATGCCTTCATTATTAATGGAAATTACAACACTAGATGTTTTTTTGATGTCTTTAATGACCATTATAAAGGGAAAAGCAAGAAGCGCTAATGCAGATATGGTTCCAAAAATATTATCAAATTTCTTTTTGTAATAGAGAAGAGTCAACATAAAAACTCCAATAATGATAAGAATCAAATAGAATGATATATTAATCATTTTCAATGAAACAGAGTATTTGATTTGAATTTCTTCAGGAACAGTATTCTCGTTTATGGGAATGTCCATGGTTTTATGAGATAAATATTGTTTATACATAAATAGGAGGATTGCTATTGCAGCAACGAAAAATATAATGGAAAACAGAATTGAAATTTTTAAAAAATAAATTCCTAGATACAAGGTTATGACTTCAGAAATCATATAAAAAACAATTCCAAATTTTACTTTCATAAGTATACTGTCTTCTTTAATAAGAACTATCAAAATTAAATATTTTTTTAAGATAAAATTACTTCTGCTTAATCGCAAATCCCTTACATTTGTTATATGATACACGACCAACGCGCAGAAAAATTCAGGCAGATTGTAGAGAATAAATACCAGATCTACAATTCATTATTTATGAGCCTGCCTTATGATAAAATGACGAATATCGGGATGTTGCTCCCGTTTTTATATGAAGAAAGTAAAAACGGTTATGAAGCAGGAAAAACACCGGAAGATATTGTAGAAGAATTCTTTAAAAGCCATACGGATTTACATACGGAAGAGCAGAAACTGGAACTGCTGTTCAAGATCATCCAATATATCGAAAGGCAGGTGGTTTTGTTTGACAGTATCGAAGATGCGGCTTTTCCCAATCTCCATTCGGAAAGTGATAACGGAACGGTGACCAATTTATATGAACGCTCCCTTCAGGAACATAAGCTTGAAAAAGTACGCGAGAAGCTGAAAGACTTTACGGTGAAAGTGGTTTTCACAGCTCACCCGACGCAGTTTTATCCGAGTTCTGTACAAAGGATCATTCATGACTTGAGGAGTGCCATTACCACAGATTCGGTGACGAATATTGATATGCTGTTGCAGCAGTTGGGGAAAACACCTTTTGTTAACAAAGAAAAACCCACACCGATCGATGAAGCATTGAGCATTATTTCCTATTTGAGATATGTCTATTATGACACAATAGGGGAACTGTTTACCAAGATCAAGAAAACATTTGGAAACGGGCATTTCCATCTGCATGAAGATATTATCCAGCTCGGCTTCTGGCCTGGTGGAGACAGGGATGGAAATCCGTTTGTAACTGCGGATGTTACAAAAAGAGTAGCGGAAGAGCTTCGTTCAGCAATTTTGAAATCCTATTACAGTCATTTGAAATTCATCAGAAGAAGATTAAGCTTCAGGGGAGTTTCGGAAATATTGAACCAGTTGAGTGATGAGTTATATGCTGCGATATTCAATAATCAAAAAATTACAGCCAAAGATATTTTAAAGCGAGCCGATGAAGCAGAACATATTCTTATCAATCAACATAATTCGTTGTTTTTGGATCTGTTGGTGAATTTCAAAGATCGGGTAAAAATTTTCGGGACTCATTTTGCTACCTTGGATATCCGCCAGGACAGCAGGATTCATCAGAAAGTGATCGATGAGGTTTTTGCCAAAATGTACGGAAATACAGAAGCTACTGATGAAGAGAAGTTCAATAAGTTAATTGAGATTTCAGATCCGGTAAACGCTGAAGATTTTGAAGATATTATACAAGATACCCTGAAAACTGTTGCTCAGGTGAAAGAAATCCAGGAACTGAACGGAATCAGAGGAATGAACCGGTATATTATTTCCAATTCAGATGCCGTGAAGGATGTGATGAATGTATATGCGTTTTTTAAAGTCTGCGGGTATCAGGATGAGGACATCAAAGCAGATATTGTTCCGCTTTTTGAAACCATGGAGGGTCTTGATAATGCTGAGAAAGTAATGAGTGAGCTGTATCAGAATCTGGTCTATAAAAAGCATCTTGAAAGAAGAGGAAATCAGCAGACCATTATGCTTGGTTTTTCAGACGGAACCAAAGACGGCGGCTATCTGAAAGCCAACTGGGAAATCTATAAAGCTAAAGAAGTGTTAACTAGACTTTCCGAACAGAACGGGATCAAAGTCGTATTTTTTGACGGCAGAGGAGGACCACCTGCAAGAGGAGGCGGTAAAACCCATGATTTCTATGCTTCTCAGGGGAAAACAATAGCCAATAATAAAATAGAATTAACCATTCAGGGGCAAACCATTACCAGTATTTTCGGGAATAAAGAACAGGCAAAATATAATTTTGAGCAGCTTCTGACCGCCGGAGTTGAAAATGATGTGTTCAAAAATGCAAAAAAAGAATTAACAGATCAACAAAGAAAACTTATCATTGAGCTAGGTGAGGTGAGCTATAAAAAATACTCGGATCTGAAAGCTCATCCGATGTTTGTACCCTATCTCCAGGAAATGAGTACGCTGGAATATTACGGAAAAACCAATATCGGAAGCCGTCCCTCCAAGCGTGGAAACGGAAATGAGCTGAAATTTGAAGATTTAAGAGCTATCCCGTTTGTAGGATCATGGTCACAACTGAAACAAAATGTTCCGGGGTTCTTTGGATTCGGCTTTGCAATGAATGAGATGAAAAAGCAGGGAAGATTTGAAGAAGTGAAAGAGCTCTATAAAGGCTCGGATTTCTTTAAAACATTAGTCCTGAATTCTATGATGAGCATGAATAAGTCTTATTTTCCGCTCACTTATTATATTAAAAACAACCCTAAGTTTGGGGAATTCTGGAATGTGCTCTTTGAAGAATACAATCTTTCCAAAAACATAATGCTGGAACTGACTGGTTTTACCCTGCTTCAGGAAGAGGACCCGCTTTCCAGAAAATCCGTGAAAATCCGTGAGAAAATTGTATTGCCATTATTGAGTATTCAGCAATATGCATTGATGAAAATCCAGAAAGGAGAAGGTAATAAGGAAGCTTATGAAAAACTGGTGACCCGTTCTTTGTTCGGAAATATTAATGCGAGTAGGAATTCTGCATAAGTTGATTTAATGAGAATCTAACCATGTAAAAGTATTATATGGAATAACAAAATAATTATTCATTCAAATAATAAAGCCTCTCAAATTGGGAGGCTTTTGTTTTACTCTTTTATAAATTTCTCATAATAGACCTTATCCTTGGTCTGAATTTTCAGATAATAAGTTCCTTTCGGAAAATCTTCCACTTTAATGGATTTTTGATCAGCCGCTTTTCTGATCAATTGGCCTAAATTACCATAAACCTCTAAACTCAAAACTTCACTTTCAGAGGCAATATTTAAAATGCTTTTCACCGGATTCGGGAAAATAGCAACTTTATATTTTTTTACCAGCTCCGAAGTATTCAGAACAGAAGTATACAAGCTTCCGAAATTAAGGATCCCATAGCCCATCTGTATGGTATTACTTGGATATAATGAAGCGGTTTGTCTTAACTTATTTCTCATCAGATCTCTGTTCATGGTAGGAAACGCCTGGATTAAACAGGCTACACCGCCCGCAGCAATAGGTGTTGCAATAGAAGTTCCGTTTACGGTGGTTACAGAATTATTGTTAACGGTAGGTGTTGCGGTTCCTCTTGCACAACCGTCAGGTTTTATAACTCCGGCAGAATTAGGGCCGTATGATGAAAATCCGGAAGAGCTTCCTGAAGCATCCACGGAGCCTATAGTGAAAACTTTGGCATTATCAGCCGGAGTTCCCAAATAGTGCCAAGGCAGTTGACCTGAGTTTCCTGCTGCAACAAGAACAAAAATACCTTTATTGACAGCAATTTCCGCTCCTCTTGCAATAAACGAAGTGGTACCGTTCATGTTGGCATATGTGTAATTGTATTTCGGATCATCAAAAGTCGTATATCCTAATGAAGTGGTGATCATATCCACTCCTTTTCTGTCTGCCTCTTCTGCCGCCTCAATCCAATATAATTCTTCTTCCGGGATTTCTACAGCTGTGTTTTCACTTCGGTAAAGATAAAAACTGGCGTCAGGAGCGGAACCCACAAAAGAATCCTGGATATACCCTCCAATAGCACCCAGAACAACTGTTCCATGGGCATTCAGAGAAGTATTGTAGATGTCTGTGCCTTTTGAAACAAAATCATAACCACCCTTGATCAGATTATTCGTCCACAATCTTGAAAAAGCAGAACCTGTATTCACGGTAGGAAATCCGGTATCAATAACTGCGATGGTAGTTCCTGTTCCTGTAAATCCTGCAAGATGCAACTGTCTGAGGTTGATCTGGTCAATCTGGGCAGCTCCCGAACCGTAATCAAACGTTGTTAAAACCTTCTGGGCTTCCGTGATGCTTTCCCATTTATTATGTTGCAGAGTCTTGGTTCCTGAAGAAGAATTTTTGGCAAAACTTTCTACAGATTGTACATATGGTTGTGACTGTAATGTTGTGATTTGAGCTGGAGTAGCGTTTACAGCAGCTCCGTTCAGCCATTTGGAATAATCGGTTACCGTAAAACCCAGGTTTTGCAGGTTTTGAATATAGGATTGTTCAATAGGGGCATCCTGATCATTAAGGGGAATTCCCAATGTGGTGCGCCTGTCAAGGGACTTTTGAGAAAGTTCGGATAAAGGATTGGCATAAAAAGCCGCCTTATTAGGTTTATCCGTAAAATAGACAAAAACAAGTTCAGTCTGCCCGAAAGCAAAAGAATAACCCGTTAGAAGGCAAAATAATAAAACTTTTTTCATACAGTTATTTTGTATAAAGATAAAACAAAATCAATAAAATTTTTGACAGGATATTAAATTCCTTATTTTTACAGAAATAATTATTTATGAAAAAGATTCAGATGGTTGACTTACAAAGTCAGTATTACAAAATAAAGAATGAAGTAGATAATGCAGTTTTAAATGTAATGGATTCAGCAGCCTTTATCAACGGCCCTGAAGTAAAGTCTTTCCAGAATGAATTGGAGTCTTATTTAGAAGTAAAGCACGTGATTCCTTGTGCTAACGGAACAGATGCGTTACAAATTGCTTTAATGGCTTTAGACCTGAAAGAAGGCGATGAGGTTATTACAGCTGATTTTACATTTGCAGCTACCGTAGAAGTCATTCATCTGCTTAAACTTAAATCTGTTTTGGTAGATGTGGATTATGAAACTTTTACCATTTCAACGGAGCAGATCAGAAAAGCTATTACTCCGAAAACAAAAGCCATCATCCCGGTACATTTGTTCGGGCAGTGTGCTAATATGGAAGAAATCCTTAAGATTGCCAAAGAGCATAATTTATACGTTGTAGAAGACAATGCACAGGCGATAGGGTCAGAATATACTTTCTCTGACGGAACCGTAAAAGCTGCAGGGACGATGGGGATTGTAGGAACTACTTCATTTTTCCCTTCCAAGAACTTGGGGTGTTATGGAGACGGAGGAGCTATTTTTACCAATGATGATGCATTGGCCCACCGACTGAGAGGTATTGTAAACCACGGAATGTATGAAAGGTATTACCATGATGAGGTAGGGGTAAACTCAAGATTAGACAGCATTCAGGCTACTGTGCTAAGAAAAAAGCTTCCTCACTTAGATACCTATAACGAAGCAAGAAGAAAAGCAGCAGATTATTATGATGAGGCATTTGCCAATCACCCGGATATTCTAACGCCGAAAAGAGCAGAAAACTCTACTCATGTATTTCACCAGTATACATTAAGAATTTTGAATGGTCAGCGTAATGAACTGCAACAGTTCTTAACAGAAAAAGAAATTCCTGCCATGATCTATTATCCTGTTGCGTTGAGAAAGCAGAAAGCATATTATCAGGAAAGTAACGATGCAGATTTTGTGAATACGGATAAACTGTTGGATCAGGTAATTTCTCTTCCGATGCATACGGAATTGGATGAAGAACAATTGAAGTATATTACGGATGCTGTGCTGGAGTTTATGGGATAATAGCTATGGAGAGAAAGAAAGTTTTTAACAAAAAATGGTTGTATTTACTTTCAATATTAATATTCATTTATTTGTTATTATTTTCGACAGTTCTTATTTTAGGATATTATCCTGATTTTTACTATTTCCATATGATTATCAATACTTTGTTATTGTTGTTAAGTGTTATTACTCTTATTTTATTGTTTGAAAAAAGTAAAAAATCTATTTTATATATTAATTTATTTTTCAGTGTTTTTATAATTTTAATATGTTTTAGATTGTTGTTTACCATAAAACCAGATACCTATTTTATAAGATCACAGTTTTCATATTTGATCTTTTCAATAGTTTATCTTGTAGTGGTGAACAAATTTAAAGTTAGAAAAGTAAAAGAACTGGAAATAGAAGAAATAGGAAAACACAAAGAATAAAAAATACGTATTAAAAATGGCAATACTTGTCACAGGAGGATTAGGGTACATCGGTTCCCATACAGTAGTTGAGCTTCTTCATAATGGCTTCGACGTAGTTATCGTAGATGACCTTTCTAACTCAGAAAAATTTATTTTAAAAAATATAGAGGAAATTACAGGAAAGAAACCTGTTTTTTATCCTTTTGATCTCAAAAGAAAAGAGCTTCTTACCCAGGTTTTTGATGCTCATCCGATCGAGGGATGCATCAATTTTGCAGCCTATAAAGCGGTAGGAGAGAGCCAGGTAAAGCCGGTGGATTATTATGAAAACAATTTGTTTTCTTTAATTAATATTCTTCAGGAATTCAAAAAAAGAAATATTTCCAATTTTATTTTCAGTTCATCCTGTACCGTATACGGACAAGCCGATACAATGCCGATAGATGAGAATACTCCTTTAAAAATGCCTGAAAGTGTCTATGGAAAGACCAAGCAAATGGGGGAGGAAATTCTGATCGATTTTGCGAAAGCTTACCAAAGAAAAATATCATTGTTAAGATATTTCAACCCGATCGGAGCACATCCTTCTGCAAAATTAGGTGAACTGCCGATCGGAGTTCCCAACAATCTTGTTCCTTATGTGATGCAGACAGCAGCAGGGATCCGTGAAAAGCTGAATATCTGGGGAAATGATTATGATACGGAAGACGGAACACCAATAAGGGATTATATTTACGTTGTAGATGTAGCCAAAGCCCACGTGGCCGCATTAAAAAAGCTGATGGGGAATCCGTCGGAAGAAAGTGTAATTGATATTTATAACCTGGGAACAGGCAAAGGCTCATCTGTTTTAGAAGTGGTAAAGGCATTTGAGACAGCGAATCATGTGGAAGTGCCTTATCAGATCTGTGATAGGAGAGAAGGGGATATTACCATTGCTTACGCTAATGTGGATAAAGCAGAGCGAGAACTCAATTGGAAATCCGAAACCTCTTTGGAAGAAGCTCTAAGGACGGTTTGGGAGTGGCAGAAATACCTGAATTCCAGAAACTCTTAAAAAATATTGTATGGCTTGGAATCCTGAAGTATACGATCAGTTTAAAAATGAACGTTCCGCACCTTTTTTTGATCTGCTGAATCTGGTGGAAAAAAGATCGGATCTGTCAGTCATTGATTTGGGCTGCGGAACCGGAGAGCTTACTTCCAAATTATTGGATTATCTGGAAGATTCTAAAGTGTTGGGAATAGATTCTTCAGCCGAAATGCTTGAAAAGGCAAAACATTTTGAAACCAGCAGGCTTGCTTTTGCAAAAAGAACCATTGAAGATCAATTAAACTTAAATGACACCTTTGATCTTATTATTTCCAATGCAGCTATCCAATGGTGTAGCGAGCATAAGGAACTTTTTCCAAGAATTATTCATAGGATCAAAAAGGGTGGACAACTGGCTGTTCAGATGCCATCCAATCATGAATTCATTGTTCATAGGTTATTGGATAAAGTGGCAGATAAAGAGCCTTTTAAGGAAGTATATGCTTCCTGGAAACGGGAATATACCGTATTAAAGATTGAAGACTATGCAGGAATATTGTTCAACAATAAAGGAAGGGAAATCACCGTTTTTGAAAAAGCATTTCCGCATGTTCTTGAAAATGCCGAAGCAGTATACAACTGGGCATCGGGAACAGCTATGATTCCTTACGTTGAAAAGCTTCCGGATGATTTGAAAGAACAATTTAAAAGCGATTATAAAAAAGAATTACAGGAAATTTTTCCTGTATCGCCGGTATTTTATCCGTTTAAAAGGACTTTTATTTCGGCGAAATTTTAAAAAAGAAACTCATATGAAAACAGAAAGAATAGGTATTACATTTTCTTCATTTGATTTGCTGCACGCCGGTCACATCAAAATGCTGGAAGAAGCAAAAACCGTTTGCGATTATTTAATTGTAGGGCTGCAGATTGACCCTTCCCATGATCGCCCTAACAAAAATAAGCCTACCCAAACTATTGTAGAGAGATACATCCAGCTGAAGGCTGTAAGTGCCGTAGACGAGATCATCCCTTATTATACGGAACAGGACCTGGAAGATATTCTGAAATCTTTTGTGATTGATGTAAGAATCATCGGGGATGATTATATGAACAGAGATTTTACGGGGAAAAAATATTGCGAAGAAAAAGGAATTGAAATTTATTACAACAAAAGAGATCACCGGTTTTCCTCCAGCGATTTAAGAAAGAGAATTTATGAAGCCGAAAAGAATAAAGTAGAAGTTTTAAAATAAAAAAAATCCCGAAATGCTTCGGGATTTTTTATTTTCTATTTACATTGGACCTTGCTGATCATCTCCGCTTTCATTCGCATTGATGTCTTTTTTCTTCTTAGGCTGCTCTACTTTTTCTCCCTGCTTGAATCTGTACGTCAATGATAATGCAAACTGTCTTGGCTGCCATTGCATATAAGATTCTCTCACACTATTAGCCGTATAGGTGGTGCTTCTCATAGCTCTTGTATTGAATATATCCTGGACATTGAAAGATAATGTTCCGTTTCCTTTCCATATTGTTTTTGAAGCTCCAAAATTGATCGCATACATATCTTTTCTATCCTGGTAAGCAGTTTTCTGCCCTCCTCTGTAAAAACCTTGCAGCTGGAAGCTAAAGGTCTTATCAATTTTGAACGTGGAGGTAAGTCTTGCTCTCGTAGAGAAGCCGCTTCCTTCAAAATTAGCAACCGCTTGGATAGGGTTTCCATCCTGATCAAAAGTATCATAAAGAGTACTTCCCTTAGTATTATATCCAAATAAATCAATATTTCCAAGAAATTTCAGCCAGCTGGTAGCATCCCAGTTAAAATTCAGATCTAAACCAAAACGGTCATCAGAACCTAAATTAATGGGTCTGGTGTGAGATTCGATACGTTTAGGCGTAATGATATTGCCGTTTTCATCTTCCGCTAGCTTATTGTAAACAAGCATCTTGGTGTCATCTGTCTGATGTCTGTAGTATAATGTAGGGTTGATGGTAAATTTCTTTTTAGAAATACTGTAACCGAATTCATATGAATCTACATAAGAAGGATTCAGGTCAATATTTCCGTCGAAAATATTCTGGTTATCACTATAGTTCGGATTAGGAATCATAAAGAATGATCTTGGACGGTCAATTCTTCTTGTATAATTTAATAATAGCTGATTATCCTTTGCAAACTCATAGCTTAAATAAACACTTGGGAATAAGTTGTTATAATTTTTTGTTGAATTAATAGCTTGTGAAGCAGGGTCAAGATTTTTGTAATTGATATCAATATTTGATATTTCATCCCTTAAGCCTAACTGATAGCCAAAGTTTCCGATTTTACTTTTGAACTGCAAGTAGAAAGCATTAAAAGTTTCTTTATACGTTGCATCATAAGTATATGGTCTTAAGAATGACAAAGTAGGGGATGTTAAAGTACTTTCCTGAACATCATTGCTATAATCATTATTGTTAATGTCTAATCTGTAGCCTGCTTCCAGTTTAGAGTTTTCGCCAATAGGAAGCTCATAGTCTGCTTTAGCAATAACGGATCTGTTGATGGTATTTTGATTAACGATGTTTTGTAAGGCAAAAGCACCGTTTCGGGTTTCATCTATATTGGTATCGTTATAAGATCTGTTTCGTTGTAGGCTTAATGATAAAGTCAGATTCTGCCCTTTGTCATTGAATTTATGATCCAATCCAAAATCTCCCTGAAAGGCAAGGTTGTTATTGCTTCCTAATGTTATTCTTTTAGAAGAGCCATTTGGATCTTTGAAATAAGTATAATAATAATCAATATTACCTACACTCTCACTATCGAATGTTCTTACTGTTCCTGATGCATTTACAGAAGTTTTATCTGAAATATCATAAACAATTCCAGCCGAAGCATTATAATTGTTGTTTTTGTTTTCATTTTCTGAATCCGTATTTCTTTGTACCAGGTCATCATTTAATATAGCATTGCTGAAATAATCATCATTTCTGTTAGTACTTTTAGATTCTCTGTAACCGCCACCACCATTTAAAAACCATGTGAAATTTCCTTTTCTCCAGCTTAAATTGGTATTTAAATTGGTCTGTGGAAGATATCCTAACGTTCCCGTTACACTTCCGTTGAATCCTGTTTTTTTGTTCTTTTTAAGAATGATATTCAAGATACCTGCGGTTCCGCTTGCCTCAAATTTAGAGGAAGGGTTGGTAATTACTTCAATTCTTTCAATCTGGTCGGCAGGAATACTTTGTAAAGCATTGGCACCATCATCAATTCCCAAAAGGGCAGAAGGTTTACCGTTGATCAAAAATCTCACATTAGAACTCCCTCTCATGGAAACCGTTCCATCAGTATCTACGGAAACTGAAGGTACATTGGCCAATACATCCTTAAGATTCCCTCCCTTACTGACAATATCCTGTGACGGGTCGTATGTTTTTTTATCTAATTCTACCTTATAAGGTTTTGTACTGGCTGCAGTGATGGTAACCCCCTGGATTTCCTGAGTATTTAAATCTGTACCTGTAGCTTCAGGCACAATTGAAAGGGCTCCGATATTTCCTGCTGCGGTAATTTGTCTGGTAATTACACTTTTTTTGTAATCGATGGCCTCCACTGTAATATCATAATTTCCCGGAGCCAGATCCAGCTTATATTGTCCTTTTTCATCTGTAAGAGTGGCATCACTCAATGCTTTATTCGCTTTATTGCTGAAGGTTACAGAAGCGTAAGGAACAGCCTGATTGCTCTTGTTAACGATACTGCCTGTAACACCTACTTTTTCCTGGGCAAAAGCCAAAGCTGCCGCCGAAAGAACAAAAGTAAGTCCTAAGGTTTTCTTCGTGAAAATGTTGAAAATTTCCGTCTGGTTCATAAGGTATTTTTTGTATGAAATCGTAAAAATTTATTCTTTACATTAT
>NZ_BAAFHL010000041.1:0-22162 GCF_042849955.1 Chryseobacterium barbadense | reverse complement strand
ATACAGAAGAGGACCACGAAATTGATATAGGTTGTGCAGGTGGAATAGATGTAACGATCACTCAAAATTATGAAGTGGAGCCCGCAAAAGGACAAATCGTAAGAATAGAAGTGAAAGGATTACAGGGAGGGCACTCCGGAATGGACATTCATAAAGGCTTAGGAAATTCCAATGTGATTTTAGGAAGATTGCTTTATGCAGGATTGGCCAAAGAAAATGTCCAACTGATCTCTATTGATGGGGGTGGCTTAAGAAATGCTATTCCAAGAGAGGCCGTGGCTTTGATCTCAGTACGAAATGCCAATGAATTTATCGAAGAAACTACCCTGCTGAAAAAAGAAATCTTAGAAGAATTCGCAACGGTTGAACCTAACATCCACATCAATTTAGAAAACTCAACAAGTTCTGAAAAAGCGCTTTCCGAAGAAGATTCAAGAAAGGTTATTTTGGTATTGAAATCTCTTCACAACGGAGTATACAGAATGAGCCCGGATGTGAAAGACCTTGTGGAATCATCCAATAATGTAGCCCGAGTGGAATTGAAGGGTGGAGAATTAAAAATCTTAAACCTTTCCAGATCATCGGTAGAATCCACCAAATATTCTGTAGCAGAACAATTAAAATCTGTAGCTGAATTAGCCGGAATGAAAGTGGAGTTCAGCGGTTCTTATCCGGGATGGAAGCCGAAGCCGGGTTCCGAAATTGTGCAATTGATGGAAAAAATTTACACGGAAAAATTCGGTGAAAAGCCCCACGTTGTAGCTTGTCATGCCGGATTGGAATGTGGCATCATCGGAGCCAATTATCCTGAAATGGAAATGGTAAGCTTTGGTCCTACGATCAGAGGAGCCCATTCTCCGGATGAAAAAGCAAATATCCCTTCAGCACAAAAATTCTGGAATTTCACTAAAGATATTTTAGCGAATATTCCTGCTAAAAATTAAAAATCATTCAAATGAAACCGATAATTTGGAAAGGAATACTCTATCATTCTCTTGAATATTTCAACCTGATTGAAAGTGAAGAAAATTATAGGGCAACCTCAAGAATTATCGGTTCATTTGAAAATACAATTTATTTCGTAAGCTATCAAATCGTAATTGATAAAAACTGGCTTATTCAAAATTTCACCATTGAGTATGAAGTTAATGGAGTTCAATCAAAAGTAACTGGCCTTAAAAATGGAAATGATTGGAAAATTAACGGAACAGACCGCCCTGAATTTTCAAATTTCAAATACATCGATATCTCATTAACTCCTTTCACCAATACGTTACCTATCAATAATTTAAATTTATCCAAAGGACAATCTTGTGAAATAGATGTTATATATATCCATATTTTAGAAGACAAAATCAAACCGGTCAAACAGCAATACACCAAAATAAGTAAGTCCGAATATCTATATGAGAATATTCCAAAAAACTTTGAGGCCCGGATTTCCGTTGATGATTCAGGCTTGGTTGAAAATTATCCCGGTCTTTTTGAAAAAGTATTACTATAAATGATGATGAAAAATATTACAGTATTCTGCGGCTCCAGCTTCGGCTCGGACGACATTTATAAAGAGCAGGCTGCTTTGCTTGGACGCACTTTAGCACAGCAGAACATACAGTTGATTTATGGTGGTGCCGATGTCGGGTTAATGGGAACCATTGCAGACAATGCTTTAAATGAAGGTGGAAAAGTGATGGCTTTTCTTTTATTTCTGAATTCTTGTATTATCCCAGTGGATTGAAAGTAACCAAAACAGTTACTTTCAAGTATGATAAAATTTCAAAAAAATTTATCCTTCATAAAATTGTTAAAAACAATGAAAGCCGGATAGACGGAGAACTCGAAAACAAAATACATGTTCAAACCGTTAAAGATTTGGAATAATTGATTTTGACAATTACTATTAATGAACCTGTTAAAACCAAAAGCTTAACACAAAATTAAAAAGCATAAAAAACTCCCGAAAAATAATTTCGGGAGTTTTTTTATAATTTATTGTTTATTTTTCTTAAGGATAAGGAGCAATCTCCACTTCCAAACCTTCCATTTCAGTCATAATATGCAATTGACATCCCAATCTGCTGTTATCCTTCACATGGAAAGCTTCCGCCAACATGGCATCTTCTTCATCACCCATCGGTTCTAAACCGGGATCGTTAACTACATATACCTGACAAGAAGCACACATCGCCATTCCTCCGCAAACTCCGATTGTTCCTTCTTCCGCCAGTTCATATGAACGGATCACTTCCATTAAGTTCATGGACATATCCGTTGGAGCAATAATATCGTGGGTAATCCCCTCTCTATCGATAATTTTTATATTGATATCTGACATAATTTTGCAAAATTAGTCAATTTTTTTCACAACAGCCTTCTCTGCTTCCTTACGGCTTCCGTCGAATCCGTCTACTCCACTCACTGTTGTATACTTTAACACATATTTTTTACCCGGATTTAATCTGTTGTAAACGCTTTGACACATTAAAGTCGCTTCATGGAAACCACAAAGGATTAATTTTAATTTTCCAGGATATGTATTGATATCTCCGATGGCATAAATACCATCAATGTTAGTCTGATAATCTAAAGCATTGTTTACTACGATAGCGTTTTTCTCAATATTCAATCCCCAATTTCCGATCTCACCCAATTTTGGCGTCAATCCGAATAAAGGAATGAAATAATCCGTTTCAATATCGTAAGCTTCCTGACCTTCCACTTCTACTGTGATCGCTTCTACTTTTCCGTCCCCCTTTATTGCAGTAACTTCAGCAGGCGTAATTAATTTAATCTTTCCTTCATTTTTCAGGTCCTGAACTTTCTCTACAGAATCCAAAGCGCCCCTGAACTCATTTCTTCTGTGGATCAAAGTAACCTCACTTGCCACATTGGATAAGAAAATACTCCAGTCCAATGCAGAATCTCCCCCACCGGCAATCACTACTTTTTTATTTCTGAAATGCTCAGGTTCTTTTACGAAATATTCAAGACCTTTTTCTTCGTAGTCAGCAATATTTTCAATGGTTGGTTTTCTGGGCTCAAAAGTACCTAAACCTCCCGCAATAGCAATAGCTTTAGCCCTGTGAACGGTTCCTTTGTTGGTTATTACTTCAAACCACTCATCATCTATTTTAGTATAAGAAACAGCTGTTTCTCCTAAAGTAAAGCCTGGCTGGAATTGTTTGATCTGCTCCATTAAATTATCTACTAATTCTCCTGCATTAACCGATGGATAACCCGGGATATCAAAAATAGGTTTTTTAGGATAAAGCTCTGCCAATTGTCCTCCCGGTTGAGGAAGTGCATCTATGATATGACACTTCATTTTAAGCAAACCTGCTTCAAATACGGCAAAAAGCCCGGTTGGCCCGGCTCCTATGATCAATATATCGGTAGTTATCATAATAATAAGATAATTTAATTATATGTGTAACTGCAAATTTACTAATTTTAATGCGAAGCATATTTAATTGAGTCTAAATAAAAACCTGAGATTTGTCAAATATCATTAAAAAGAATAAAGAGTTGAAATTTGGCAACGTTTTTGTAAAATTCAAATTATGAAGAAAATTTTAAATATCATTGCAGTATTCATATTCAGCTTTGGTTTTGGCCAGATAGACAATATTGCAGACGGCGAGTCCCTTACATTTAGAATCCACTACGGGTTTTTGAATGCCGGAACAGCGAATCTGACAACCCAGAAAACCAACTATAAAGGAATCCCCCATCTTTATGCCAAAGGAACAGGACAGACAACAGGTGCTGTAAAAACTTTCTTCAAAGTAGAAGATCTTTATGAAAGTTTTATCAACATCAATACAGGGCTGCCAAGTTTTTACGTAAGAAATGTAAAGGAAGGAGGATATCGCCAACATTTTGAAACTACTTTTAATCACGATAATCATACCCTGATCTTAACGGACAAAAAGAATCCTGCCAATGGTTCTAAAGTAATAAAATCCGTTAAAGGAGTCCAGGATATGCTTTCCTGCTTTTATTTCCTGAGAAGTAAAAGCACGAGTGAGCTTAGGGTAGGAACCGTAATCAACATGAATGTCTGGATTGATGATGAAATGTTTCCTTTTCAGCTGAAAGTAACCGGTACGGAAAACCTGAAAACAAAATTCGGAACCATTAATTGTCTGAAAATTATTCCGTCAGTAAAAAGCGGCAGGGTTTTTAAAGAAAAAGAAGGCGTAACAATGTGGGTGACTAATGACGCCAATCACATTCCGGTTTTATTGAAGGCTGAGTTGGCCGTAGGATCATTAAAAGCGAGCATCGACAGCTTTAAAAATGTAAAATATCCTTTAAAGTTCACAAAGTAACAGGTCTCTTTTCAGAATAATAAGTGTCTGTAATTTTTTACAGACATTTTTTTGTGTCCGGATGTAACAATTGACAGAATTGGATTGTTATGTTTGTATAACACTAAGAAACATGAAAACCAGAGCACTCATTATTATACTCCTGTCCACATTTTCCCTCTCGTATTCTCAGAAAAAAGAAGAGGACCATATTGTAAGAAAAAAAATAAATATTACCAAAACCCCATCCTCTCCTAAAATCGACGGTATCCTTGATGATCCGGAATGGCAAAATGCTCCGATAGCCACTCATTTCATTGAAAGAAACCCCAACAATGGAAAACCACAGGATGATTCTATCAAAACAGAAGTAAGGATTCTATATGATGACACCGGAATTTATTTCGGGGCTCAAATGTATGACCCGACTCCTGATAAAGTAGCCAAAGAACTTACGGAAAGAGACGGAATCAATAATGATGATTTTTTCGGAGTCACTTTGAACGGATATAATGATAAACAGCAGAGCCTGGAATTTGTAGTAACCGCTGCAGGAGTTCAGTTTGATGCTAAAATGACCAGCGATGGTGAAGATGAATCATGGAATTCTATCTGGTACAGCGGAGCAAAAATCAACGATAAAGGTTGGGCAGCAGAAATAAAAATTCCTTATTCTGAATTAAGATTTCCTGACAGCAATGTACAGGAGTGGGGAATGAATATGTTCCGCAGAATTCAAAGGATAAAAGCATCTTATGACTGGAATTTTGTAGATAATCAAAAGAATTCTTATACGCTGTTTGATGGGATTTTACAGGGCATTGAAAACATCAATCCTCCTACCCGTTTATCTTTTACTCCCTATTTTTCTACCTATATTAACAATTTCGACGGAAAAACCACTTCCAGCTTCAATGGCGGAATGGACGTAAAATATGGGATCAATGATGCCTTTACCTTTGACATGACCTTAATCCCGGATTTCGGACAGGCTAATTTTGATAACTCTATTTTAAATTTAACACCTTTTGAACAGCAGTTTTCAGAACAGCGGACTTTCTTCACAGAAGGGACCGAGCTATTCAGCAAAGGCGGAATGTTTTATTCCAGAAGAGTTGGCGGTGAACCGACAGGATATCCTGTCACTAATGAAAAGGAAGAAGTCCTGGAATATCCGGCGAAAGTAAAGCTGTTTAATGCTTTTAAAATATCCGGAAGAACCAAAGGTGGATTAGGAATAGGCTTTTTTAACGGAGTAACCCAGAAAATGGAAGCTACAATTCTTAATTATGAAACCGGAGAAAGAAGAAAAGAAGTTATAGAACCGTGGACGAATTACAGCGTTTTGGTATTTGATCAAAGATTCAACGGCAACTCTTCTGTTTCTTTAGTGAATACTAATGTAACCAGAGATGGTAATTTCCGTGATGCTAATGCCACCGGAATCCTTTGGGACATCAACAATAAGAAGAACACCTACAAGACCTTCGGGAGCCTGAAAGGTAGCTGGGTAATGAACGGAGAAACGAAATTCGGAACCCGTGGGGAAGCCGGATTTGAAAAGATCGCCGGAAAAAACCGCTTTTCGCTGAATGGAAATGTAACGACCAGAGATTGGAACATCAACGACCTTGGATTTTCAACAAAAACCAATTTTGCCAACTATAATGCATGGTACAGCTACAGGATTCTGCAACCGACAGAAAAGTTCAATAATATTTACCTCAACTTTAATATCAATTATTATCACAGGCTGGAATCTTTCCTGTTCTCGAATCTTATTTTCAATAATAACAATAGCTTTACCGACAAAAAATTCAGGGTTTTTGGAGGTGGAATTGAGTTTACGCCGTTTGGACAAAATGATATTTATGAACCCAGGACTTTCGGAAGACATCTTAAAATTCCCGGATATTTTAATTCATGGATCTGGTTTGAAAGTGATAGCAGAAAAAAGCTGCAGTATAACTTTACCGTAGATTACTATGCATTTAATGAAAAAGGAAGAAATCAGGTTTTCACCAATTTCGGACTTCGTTACAGATTTTCAGACAAATTCAATATGCATTGGACATTCAATCCAAGCTTCAGCAATAACGAAACCGGTTTTGCCGGAAAAAACGATACGGATATTTTTATTGGAAGAAGGCAAAGAAATACGTATGAAAATGCTCTGACCTCAAAATATACCTTCAATGAAAAAATGGCTTTGTCTTTAGCGTTCCGCCATTATTTTTCAGATGTAACATATAAACAATTCTATACGCTTAATCAGGATGGAAGTTTAACGGATACTTCCAGTTTTAACAACAATTTAAACGGAACCTATAATGCCTGGAATGTCGATTTAAGATTTTCATGGTGGTTCGCTCCGGGAAGCCAGCTGACATTGCTCTACAGAAATGCCACCTCCAATTATCTTGAAACCTCGCGATTAAGTGTAAAAAATAATTATGACGTTCTTTTTAATGAACCAATGGTGAATAATTTTTCTTTAAAGCTGACCTACTTTTTGGATTATAACCGGATAAAAAACTGGACGAAGAAAAAGGCCAAAGGTTAATGAATTGCTTAATTTCATTGCATCATAAAGCCAGCTTTTCAGCAACTTTGCCGCCTATATTTATGCTCTAAAATTAACTGCAGGGTTTGTTGAACTTTGCGTTGACAAAAATAAAGTTTTTAATTACATTTTGTTTCTTAGGTCAGTAATTAAAAACAAAAAGCCTCCGGAATTTTCGGAGGCTCTTATTTTTTTCATTTGTGTTTAAGTCAGAATCAAGAACGATATTAATTATTTTTATTCCTCATTTGTTGATACAAAAATATTACATATTAGTATACTTACTTCTAAAATAACCCAGATATATGTCGATATGATAATAGATATTTTTCTAGGAGAAGATCAGGGTCTGTCACTGAAATAAAAAAACCTCCGGAAATTCCGGAGGCTTTCGTTTTCATCATTTGTGTTTATAAAGTCTCTGATTTTTCATCATTTGTGTTTTGTCTGAAATCAAAGATATTTTTAATTATTTGTTATAATAATTTCAATTCCTCATTTGTTAATACAAAGATATTAACATATTAGTACTTATTATTAAAAAAAGCCTAGATATATATCGTTAGGCTAATAGATTTTTTTCTATAAAAAAACCTCCGGAATTCCGGAGGTTTGATTTTATAATGTTTTAAACTGTTCTAATGTTCTGATATCATTTTCAAAGAACATTCTGATATCGCTCATCTGGTAAAGAAGCATAACAATTCTTTCAATTCCCATTCCGAATGCATAACCTGAATATTTCTCAGCATCAATATTCACGTTTTTCAGAACGGCAGGATCTACCATTCCGCAACCCATGATTTCCAACCAGCCTGTTCCTTTTGTAATTCTGTAATCGGTTTCAGAATTCAGTCCCCAATACACATCAATTTCAGCACTTGGCTCCGTGAACGGGAAATAAGAAGGTCTCATTCTGATCTTGGACTTCCCGAAAAGCTCAGTGGTAAAAAACTGAATCGTTTGCTTTAAATCTGCGAAGCTTACATTTTCATCAATGTATAATCCTTCAATCTGATGGAAAATACAGTGAGAGCGTGAAGAAACCGCTTCATTTCTGAATACTCTTCCCGGAGATAAAATCCTGATCGGGGGTTGGTTTTCTTCCATATAGCGGATCTGCACAGAAGAAGTATGGGTTCTTAAAAGAATATCCGGATTCTGTTCAATGAAGAATGTATCCTGCATATCTCTTGCAGGGTGATATTCCGGTAGATTAAGTGCGGTAAAATTATGCCAGTCATCTTCAATTTCCGGTCCGTCTGCCACCGCAAACCCGATAGATTTGAAGATTTCGATAATTCTGTTTTTAACCAGGTTGATCGGGTGTCTTGAACCTAAATCCAACGGAAAAGCAGGTCTTGTAAGATCTTCTTTTTCTATTGCAATAGAAGATTCAGAAGCATTTTTCAAATCTTCCAATTTTACTGCAACAGCTTGTTTCAGAGAATTGATTTTTTGTCCGAACTCTTTTTTCTGGTCATTGGGAACTTCTTTGAATTTTTCAAAAAAATCGTTCAGAACCCCCTTTTTCCCATTGTACTTAATTCGGAAGTTTTCTATTTCCTCTTTAGATGTAGCATTGAAACTGTTTACTTCGACTAATAATTCTTCTATCTTTTCTATCATTGTCTTGCCCTTTCAAAAATGTTTTGCAAAAATACGGTTTTTCGGTGTAATAATTTTCTTTATTTGTCATAAAAAATCTGCCCCTTTATCGGAGGCAGACTTCAATCACTTATTTCACTTAAATAAAAAAATTATTTTTTTTCTAAAGCTTTGATACTGATCTGAAGAGTTACCTCATCTTTAATTACCCCATTCTCAGCCGGAGCCTGGAATTTTACACCAAACTCTTCTCTCATAATGTCTTTAGGCTCAGTAGCAATACTCACTTCTCCATCTTTCACCGCAACATTCGCTTTGAACTGTGTGGGTTTTGTAATCCCTTTAATCGTTAAATTCCCATCCAAAAGCGTATTATAATCGCCTTGCGCAGCTGGAGTAACTTTGGTAATTTCATAAGAAGCAGTGGGGAATTTCTCTACTTCAAAGAAGTCGCCGCTTTTCAGATGCCCGTTAAGCTTTCCTAACTGTTCTGCATCGTCTTTTAAGTCAACAGAAGTTAGGGATCCCATATCTGCAACAAATTTTCCGCTTTCAAGCTTACCATCTTTTACCGTTACATCGCCACTTTCAAATTTAATGGTTCCGAAATGACTCGTACTTTCAGATTTAAATACCTTATATCCTTTCCATTCCACTTTACTGTTTAGTGTATCCACGGTATACTGAGCACCTTCTTTTGTAGTCGTCACTTCATTATTTTCACTAGTAAGAGGTTTATCTTTCTTACAGGAAATGGTAATAGCTGCAATAAAAAGTCCGGGAATGACCAGGGAAAACAGTTTTCTTCTCATTTTGATATGTTTTAATATACCCGCTAATATAATAAAAAATTTTATTATTTTGTAAAAATAGTACATTTGTAATATGCTATTAGAAATAAACAACCTTCATTTTTCATATTCCAAAGAAAAGCCGCTGTTTCAGAACCTCAACCTGCGATTTGAAGAAGGCAGGATCATTGCGTTGGCAGGGGAAAGCGGATGCGGAAAATCCACATTACTAAGTTTGATTTATGGTCTTTTAGACTGGGAAATCGGTGAGATCATCTTCAATGGCACCCAACTTCTGGGGCCCAAAGGAAATCTTGTTCCCGGAGAGGCTGAAATGAAATTCGTCGCCCAGAATTTCGATCTGATGCCTTATTCCACGGTAGCCGAAAATGTGGGAAAATTTATTTCAAACATCAACTTAAACCAAAAAAAAGAAACCGTTCAGGAGCTTTTGGAAGTCGTAGGATTGGAAGAATTTGCCTCTACCCTACCTAAAAATCTGAGTGGCGGCCAACAGCAAAGAGTGGCCATCGCAAGGGCCCTTTCCGTAATGCCTAAATTGCTGATTCTTGACGAACCTTTCAGCAATCTTGATTTTTCAAGAAAAATAGAGCTTCGTGAAAGGCTTTTCAAATATGTAAAGCAAAACAATATTTCCCTGATCATTTCCACCCATGAGCTTCAGGATATTATTCCATGGCTGGATCAGATTGTGATTCTTCAAAATGGCAGATTGATTCAAAATGATCATCCTGAGGAAACCTACAGAAATCCTTATAATACTTATGTAGCCAAGCTTTTCGGAGAAGTGAATATTTTTAATGAAAAAGAAATTGCAGACTTTGGCCTCTCCAAATTTTCTTATTATCCTCATGAAATCACAATTTCCGATACCGGCATGGAAGCTGAAGTTCTGGAAAGCAGGTTCGCAGGAAATCACTATTGGAATAAAATCAGAATAAAAAATAAAGAGCTGGTAGTTTATACGGATAAAAAGCTGGAAAATCCAATTAGGGCTTTATTTATATAAGGCAAAAGCTAATTTGTCTTTTGCATTTTTACGATTAACCATACAACCCATAACCATCACATTTACTAACAGTTATTGTTAATTTGTGGATAAAAATCTATGAATAAAAAGAAAAGATTTTAAAACTTTTTCCTACATTTGTATTTCCACAGCATAAGGAAATTTTTGGTTAATTCTCTTTCTGCCTTTGAGACGAAAATTAGCAGCCCTGCAATCTAGTCTTTGAAAGATTACACTGTCCAATTTTTTCCTTTTTTTTTATGCCTTGAAATAAAAAATGTGCCCTAAAAGGCACATTTTACTATATAAATTCTCAAGCTTTTTTCACAAACTCTGACTTCAAAGCCATTGAACCGAATCCATCAATTTTACAGTCAATATTATGGTCACTGGTGAAATTTAAACGGATATTTTTCACCTTCGTTCCCGCTTTTACCGGTTTTGGCGCCCCTTTCACCGGCAAATCCTTAATTACAACCACAGAATCTCCATCCTGAAGCTCATTCCCATTTGAATCCAGGATTTTTCCTGCACTGGCTGTTTCAGCAGCCACCTCTTCCGGATTCCATTCATGAAAACATTGCGAACAGACCATCATATTATCACTTGGATAGGTAAATTCTGATCCACATTTTGGACAAAGTACAGTATCACTCATATTTCTATTTTTTGCAAAGGTAAACTTTTTAGAAGTTATGAATTATGAGCTATAAGTTATTAATCTCGTATTTGCGTCCAATAAACTTATAATTCATAACTTCTAACTCATAGCGTCAATTCAAACTCTCAACTTTAATTCGTATTTTTGCATATTGAAATAGCAGAAGCGAAAATTTATGGAACTTATACACAGAAATCTGGCGATCGGTATTCACGATGCTTTACAGGAAACGTTTTTTGAGAAAAACAAATATGCAGATAAAGTGATCGAAAGGCTTTTGAAGGCTAACAGAAAATGGGGAAGCCAGGACAGAGCTGTTGTTTCTGAGATTTTCTATAACATCATCCGTTGGAAAAAACGTCTTGAATATTATATGGGAGAAGGCGTAAAACCCGGAAATGTATACAAACTGATTCTTGCTTATCTGCTTTGGAGTGAAACCAAATTTAAAAAGTTTGATGAATTCGACGGGATCAAAACGGCCGATATCATTACAAAACTGAAAAAAGGAACGGTTCCTACAAAAGCTATTGAACATTCCATTCCGGACTGGCTGGCTGAAACACTGGAAAAAGAATTAGGTCCTGATTGGGAAAAGGAAATGAAAGCTTTGAACGCACAGGCTCCGACTGTTTTAAGAGCCAATTCTTTGAAAACTTCCACGAAAGAGCTTATTTCTGATCTTTCCGATGAAAATATCGTTTCTTACGGAATTAAAAATTATCCGGACGCTGTACAGCTTGAAGAAAAGAAAAACGTTTTCCTTACCACAGCTTTTAAAGACGGATTATTTGAAGTTCAGGATGCATCTTCCCAAAAAATAGGATATTTCCTTGATGTAAAAGAAGGACAAAGAGTTGTAGATGCGTGTGCGGGAGCCGGAGGAAAAACCCTTCACCTGGCTGCATTAATGCAAAATAAAGGACAGATCATCGCCTTAGATATTTTCGAATGGAAATTGGCGGAACTAAAGCGCCGAGCTAAAAGAGCAGGAGCACACAATATTGAGACGCGTATGATCTCAGACAATAAAGTGATCAAACGTCTTTATGATAAAGCAGACAGATTATTGATTGATGCACCATGTTCCGGCTTAGGAGTTTTGAAAAGAAACCCGGACAGTAAATGGAAAATCGATCAGGATTTCATCGACAGAATTAAAAAGGAACAACAGCAAATTCTTCAGGATTATTCAAAAATGCTGAAAAAAGGAGGAAAAATGGTATATGCAACATGTTCTATCCTTCCTTCTGAAAATAATGAGCAGGTGGAAGAGTTTTTACAAAACAATCCCGGTTTCAAAATGATTAAAGATGAGAAAGTAATGCCAAGTCAGGGGTATGACGGATTTTATATGGCTTTGATTGAAAGGGTTTCCTAGCAAAATATACACTCTATAATAATGAACTACTCTATTTTCTGGAGTAGTTTTTTTCTGAAATTATATATAAAGAAATATTCATTGGTATCATACAAAATAATTTTATCACTAAACACTTCATTTACTAATCTAAATGGAAAGAAACTACTCTTATTTTCAACACTTACTTTGAATGAAGTATTTTTATCTTCTCCATCAAAATAACTAAATGTACTCATACTATCGAAAATAAGAAAAAATTGAGCCCAGGCTGAATCTATATAATATTTAAAATCTTTAACCTTATATTGTGTTGTCGCACCTCCTAAATATTCTCCTTTTTTTGAAGAATTCGGAGTAACCCTAAAAATAAACTCTCCTTTTTTCCAGAAAATCCTTGTACTTAAATAACCATTATTTAATATTTCAATATCATTATTTACTACTTCATCCACCATTGGAGATTTCTTTTTAAGAATTTTTTTTATAAAAGATTCTGAATTGGCCAAAATCGATAGTTTATCACCATCCCTATTATAAACATAAGGAGTAGGGATTAAATAATTATTGATTTTCTTTCTATTTAAAATAGTGTATTCAACTAATTTTAAAATATCAATTATATCTACTTTTTCACATAGAATTCTGATCGCCAAACCATAATTATTAGTTTTTGTTACGGTTTCTTTACTCAAAAAAGGAAGTTTATATTGTGAATTATTACTTTCTAAAATAAAAAGTTTTTCATCTGGGTAATTAGGATAATAGGTAACACGCTCGATTAATATAGTATCTGCATAGCCTAGTCTTTCGGAAATAATTTTAGAAAGCTCACCCACAACTTTCATCTTTGCTTCTTCTGACTCTATTGTTTTCGTTCCAAAATTGAATGCGGAATTAAAATAGGTTTTAATATTTCCAAAGGTTCCAGTTACCACCTTTGGTTTGTGAGCCATATAAAAATGACACAGAAATAAACAAAAAAACAGCAAAAGAGATCGTTTCATGATATTATTTTTGTTTGAACGTAACATTATTATAATTATTTCATACTCATTGAATAAAAGCAATAAAGCTGTTGCTATTCACATTATGGTGATCTCACTTGTAAAAATTACCTTTGTAAAAATTTTGTAATCATGCCCAAAAGAATCGTACAGACCTTCTTTATCTTCCTATTTTGTCTGAACTATGCTCAGACCTATGAAATTCAATACCTCAGTTCTTCTAACGGAAAAATATCTCCGGAGCAGACTCCTATCCTTGTATGGGTGAATGAAAAGGAAAATTTCATTTTAAATAATAAAATCCGGGAACAGAAAAGTGATTATCCTTTTGAGATCACTAAAATCGAAAAGCCTTCCAACACCATTGTATCGTATGGCTTTCTGAAGCCGGGAGAGATCATTTCCACTTCCGACACGGAATCTGTGGGGAAGCAGACCTTTGAATTGACTAATGAAACCAAAAAGATTTTAGGCTACACCTGCAAAAAAGCGGTTACGAAAATCAATTCCAATACCATTGAAGTCTGGTACACCAATGATTTAAAAGTAACCGGCGGACCCTCAAGCCTGGGCCAGAAATTAGGCTTGGTTCTGGAAATTGAAAGAAATAAAAATTCAGCAATTACAGCCAATTCCATTAAAAAAGTAAAGAAAACAGATATTGAAAATATTCTAAAAAACCCCGTTAACACAACAGATCTGTTAGGTTACAGAGATTTATTATGGAAAAGCAGGTTTACGACTTTAAAAGTATTTGAAAACGAAACCATTAATTTTTCTGATGAGTCAAAATCTGATGAAAACATCAAAAGATTTGCGAATGGAACCATCATTCTTAAAAAAATAAAATTCCCCACAATCTCTGAAGGTGAAAACATCTTTGTGGAATTAAAACAGCAGTCTAATGGCGATGCCTATGACAGGACAGGAACCGTTTTCTTCATTCCACAGGATAAATCCCAGTCTTTTTTTGACGGATTGGAAAAAGGCGCGAAAACTCTTCCCCTTTACGATAACGGAAATGGAAAACAATATTACGGAGTAACCGCAACGGAAACCTATAATCCGGCTGTTGAAATGATGAGATTTTTTACGGCCTTTGGGATTGAAAAATTCAATCATATCCAACTGAAAGGAAAAAGCTGGCAAACCATAAGTCCTTATCGTCAGGATATTACAGAACTCAAACCTGAACTCTCCGGAAAAGAGCTTTGGGTTGGTACATTTATTGGTAATTATGACAAGGGTGGTCACAAAGTGAGCCTGGAAATTACGATTCACAAAAGTGATCAGGGGGTCAATAAAAACAATAAGGCAATCCCTTTATTCAATACGGTGAACATTATGGAAATGGCGGGACAGGATTATGCCACCATGTTTAATAATGACAAAGGATTGTTTGTTGAATTTACTCTGAAAAAAGATTTGAAAAATGCACAGTTGCGATATATTACAACCGGACATGGAGGTTGGGAAAACGGAGACGAGTTTGTTCCAAAGGCGAATTCTATATTCTTAGATGGGAAAATGATGTATTCTTTTGTGCCTTGGAGAACAGACTGCGGCTCTTATCGTTTATATAATCCGGCTTCAGGGAATTTCCAGGACGGCCTTTCTTCTTCGGATTTAAGCAGATCCAACTGGTGTCCCGGAACCATTACGAATCCTGAGTTCATTTCTTTGGGAGATTTAAAAGCCGGGAAACATACCATTCAGGTAAAAATTCCACAGGGTGCTCCGGAAGGAACTAGTTTCAGTGCATGGAATGTTTCGGGAGTGCTGCTGGGTGTTGAATAAAAAAAACCTTCTTGCAAACTGAATTACAAGAAGGTAAAAACACAAATGATGAAAAAAAATTATTTCGAGCCACAAAGTAAGGGGTAATATTTTTATAATAAATTACCATATATTAATAAATATTTCATTTTTATTTCGTATGTAACTTTTCATTACGTTTTAAAGTGAAAAAAATCCGTCTAAATACACATTAAAGGAATAAAAAATTAAAATTTTTAATAAAAAACATAAATTTAATTAATATTTTTAATTTTATTAATATTTTAATTGTCTGTTTTAAATTACAATTCTATTTTTGCTTCAAATAAATAACAAAATGTGTGGAATTGTATGCCTGTTTGATGCCAAACAAAAAACCGAAATGTTAAGACCTCAGGTCTTGGAAATGTCAAAAAAAATCCGTCACAGAGGTCCGGACTGGAGCGGGGTTTTTCAAAATGAAAAAGTAATTTTCTCTCATGAAAGGCTTGCCATTGTAGATCCTACTTCCGGAAAACAGCCTCTATTCACTAAAGATGGAAAAATAGTTTTAGCCGTTAACGGTGAAATTTATAATCACAGGGAATTAAAAAATGAATTTCCGGACTATGAGTTCCAGACTCAATCCGATTGTGAAGTTATTTTAGCACTTTATAAAAAATACGGAAAAAATTTCATAGAAAAACTAAATGGAATATTTGCTTTTTCACTTTATGATCTCGAAAACGATATCTATTTGATTGCTCGCGATCATATGGGAATCTGTCCCCTTTACCAGGGTTGGGATAAAAACGGGAACTATTATGTAGCTTCCGAACTGAAAGCTTTGGAAGGAATTTGCAAGACCATCGAAACTTTTTTACCGGGACATCTTGTATTCAGCCCTGAAGGGAGTGAACTTCAGCAATGGTACAAAAGAGACTGGGAAAGCTATGATCATGTAAAAGATAACACAACAGATGTTGCTCAATTAAGAAAAGGTCTTGAAGATGCGGTTCACAGACAATTGATGAGTGATGTTCCTTATGGAGTGCTTCTTTCGGGGGGCCTGGATTCTTCCATTATTTCTGCGGTTACCGCTAAATTCGCAAGACAAAGGATTGAAAGCGGTGACACTCAGGAAGCATGGTACCCGAGATTACATAGCTTTGCGGTAGGGCTGGAAGGTTCCCCGGATTTAGCAGCCGCGCAAAAAGCAGCTGAACATATCGGATCTGTGCACCATGAAATCCATTTTACCGTTCAGGAAGGCCTGGATGCGATCCGTGATGTGATCTACCACCTTGAAACGTATGATGTAACAACGGTAAGAGCTTCCACACCCATGTATCTTTTAGCCAGAGTCATCAAATCTATGGGAATCAAAATGGTGTTATCCGGAGAAGGCTCCGATGAATTGTTCGGAGGGTATCTATACTTCCATAAAGCTCCTAACGCTCAAGAATTCCATGATGAAACGGTAAGAAAACTAGGCAAACTTCATTTATATGATTGCTTAAGAGCCAACAAAGCATTAATGAGTTGGGGAATCGAAGGAAGAGTCCCGTTTCTGGATAAGGAGTTTATGGATATTGCCATGAACATTAATCCGAAAGATAAAATGGTGAATGCCGCTGAAGGTAAAATTGAAAAATGGGTTTTAAGAAAAGCATTCGAAGACCTGCTTCCTGAATCGATTGCATGGAGACAGAAAGAGCAGTTTTCTGACGGGGTTGGCTATTCCTGGATTGATACTTTAAAAGAAGTAGCCGAAAAAGAAGTTTCTGATGAGATGATGGCGAATGCTAAATTCAGATTTCCTTTAAACACACCTCAAAACAAGGAAGAATATCGTTACAGAACCATTTTCGAAGAGCACTTCCCAAGTGAAACCGCAGCAGCAACCGTGCCGTCCGTGCCATCTGTTGCGTGCTCCACTCCTATTGCCCTGGAATGGGATGAAGCTTTCAAAAGAATGAACGATCCTAGCGGAAGAGCAGTGAAAGTTCATGAAACTTCTTATAAGTAAATGAGTATGGAGCTCAGGAGACTGGGCGTAGTATTATTGTAGAGATGATTTTGAAGGTGAATTCTGTTTCCCCTGTCTTATTATCAAATAAATTTTTGTCAATCCTGTAGCAATACAGGATTTTCTTTTGAATTAACGATAATAATATTGACAGAATTTAACCGACAATCAAAAATATTATCTAATAAATAATTATATTTGGAAAACGAAAAAATCAATTATAAAGAAATGAGAAGAAACATTACTATTTTATTTGCTTTATTATCCATCAGTTTTGCTTTTGGACAGGGGAAATATGGCAAGTATCTTAATTCAAAAAAGCTTGCTTTAACCTATAAAAGTGTAAAGGATGGTGACAAAGAGGATTATTATCAACAGTATTACTGGCTGGTAAAAGCTGAGCAATTAAAAACATATCCTCACTTAAAGGATGTAAAGCCTGTAGTTTTATATGAGTTCGTGAAAAAAGTAAATCCGCAGAATCCTACCAAAAAGTTGGATAAAAGAGGCAAAGAACTTAGGGAAACTGCAGAATTATCTCTGAACCAATATTTTAAGAACAAAAAATTTGACAACAACTCTGTTTTAATGTATAACCTGGAAACCTATGTGGATCCGTCTAAGGGAGAATACTATACAAAAGTTGATCCTGAAAAGATCAAAGAATTGGTTCCTAAGGAGCTGTTTGCTTTCAATTCTTTCAACAGAAACTCAGGTGAAGAAAAGACTTATTATCTGTGGATCGATAAGGAAAAAGATGATTTCAATATCGTCAACATTATTCCTAACGAAGAAGATAATAAAGCATTCTATGCAAGACTTAAGCAATATCTTCCTAATTATAAATTCTCCAAATATGTGCCTTCTGTGAAAAAAGGAAATAAAACGGATAAAACAGATGCGGATTACTACTACATCATGCCGTTTGAACAGAACACAGATAATATTGAATACAAAACCAAGGATTTCAAAACTTTCGTTTTAAGCCAGTACAGAAAAGCCGGTGATGAATGGAAAGGAGTAGAAAAACCCAGAAAATAAATCAAAAAGTCCTGTGAAATTTCACAGGACTTTTTTAATTTTATACATATATTTTCTTTATAATGCTGTTGTAAAGAATAACCGATCATAAAATGCCGGAAACATCACCAACCACCCCGATCAAAAAAATCCTTCCTTTGATTCTTGCCACCGCAATTTTTATGCAGATGCTGGATTCAACTATTCTGAATACTTCATTACCCTCCATCGCAAAAGATTTAAAGGAGTCTCCACTCAATATGCAAAATGCCATTATCAGCTATGTTTTGACACTGGCTGTTTTTATGCCTGCAAGTGGATTTTTGGCTGACCGGTTCGGTACAAAAAAAGTTTTTATCTTTTCTCTCATTCTCTTCAGCATAGGCTCTTTATTTTGTGCTTTATCACAAAACCTTACCCATCTCGTAATCTCCCGTGTGATACAGGGAGTAGGCGGAAGTTTAATGACTCCGGTAGGTAAACTGGCTTTAATCAAAACATTTGATAAAAATGAATTGTTAAAAGCTATGAACTTCGCCATTATTCCGGCACTGATCGGCCCTGTTTTAGGTCCTTTGGTGGGTGGGTATATGGTAGATTTTCTTTCGTGGCACTGGATTTTTCTGATCAATATTCCTATTGGAATTTTAGGAATTGTTTTAGGTGCGAAGTTCATGCCTAATTACCAATCTGATGATGTGGATTTTGATCTGAAGGGCTTTATCATTTTCGCAACAGCTTCCCTCCTGCTTTCGGTTTCCCTGGAACTTTTCGGGAATCTTCAGAATACAACGCCGGTACTTTTTGTTTTCATTTTAGGATTCCTTCTCCTCTATTATTATTACAGACATGCAAAAAGAGACGGCAATCCCATCTTTCCTTTAAATCTTTTCCAGGTAAGAACATTCAGGGTGGGAATTTTAGGAAACCTGGCAACACGATTGGGAATCAGCTCCGTTCCTTTATTACTTCCCCTGATGATCCAGATCGCTTACAAACAGTCTGCCGTCACTTCAGGATGGATCGTTGCCCCTATGGCTCTCACGGCTATATTCGGAAAATCCTCCGTGATTAAAATTTTAAACAAATATGGATACAGAAAGACATTAATGGTGAATACGTTTATCATCGGAAGCTTAATCTGCTTGCTCGCCATTCCTGACATTCATTCCTCTTTATATTGGTTTGTTCCCATCATTGCGGTGTTAGGATTTTTCAATTCCATACAGTTTACTTCTATGAATACCATTTCCATTGCCGATCTGCGGAATTTCCAGACCAGCAGCGGAAACTCATTAATTTCAGTTAATCAGCAGCTTGCCATCGGCTTCGGGATCGCATTCGGTTTGATCGTTTTAAAGCTGTTTGAAAATACAGACATTGTTCATGGAGAAATTCATAATGCCTTTCGTCTTACCTTTCTCACCATGGGAATTCTGACCATTATTTCAGGTTTTGTTTTCAGAAGGTTACATATTTCGGACGGCAAAAATATGAAGTCAGAAGAATAAGACGAACTTATCAAAGATCAATGCAATTGATTTTTAACTATGGTAATTTTGTTTCCTATAAATGACAATTATTATGGCAACTAAAGACATAGAAATCGTAGTATCTCCAAAACCTGCCCATTTTGTGGGGGACGGTTTCAGAGTCCATAATTTTATTCCAAGCGTATATGGACTTGACATGAAAAGAATGGATCCTTTCATCATGCTTGATTATAATTCGAAATTCCATTTCAACGGCTCAGACACTCCAAGAGGTGTAGGAGTGCATCCGCACAGAGGTTTTGAAACCGTAACGATTGCTTATCAAGGAAAAGTTGAACACCATGACAGTGCAGGCGGTGGCGGAATCATCGGTGAAGGTGATGTACAATGGATGACTGCGGCAAAAGGAGTCTTGCATAAAGAGTATCATGAAACGGAATGGTCTAAAACCGGCGGTATTTTCCAAATGGTTCAGCTTTGGGTGAATCTTCCTGCAAGAGATAAAATGAGCAAACCGAAATATCAGGCGATCAAGAATTCAGAAATGACCAAAGTTGACCTGGGCGAAAACGGATTGGTGGAAGTGATCGCAGGAGAATACCTTGAAAACAAAGGTCCTGCAACCACTTTCAGCCCGATCAATATGATGAATGCCAAGCTGAAGGCAGGTGGAAAAGCTGAATTCAGTTTCCCGGCTCATTACAATACGGCGGCATTGGTTATTGAAGGAAACATTATTGTTAATGGAAAAGAAAAAGTTTCTTCCGATCATTTTGCCGTGTTTAAAAATGAAGGTGAGACATTTACCCTTGAAGCGTCTGAAAATTCAATTGTATTGATCATCAGCGGAGAGCCTATACAGGAACCTATTTATCCTCACGGACCGTTTGTGATGAATACAAGGGAAGAAATTTTACAGGCTTTTGAAGATTTCAATACCGGAAAATTCGGTTATCTGGAAGATTAAATAACACCCTATAAACAAGCTTTTGCCATTCTGCAGGAATTCCACCTATACATATAATATCTATATTTAAAATTCCTGCAGAATGACAAAAATGAAATATTATTTTAAATATTCACTCTAAAATAAAATATTATGAAACCTGAATTTGAAAATATTCCACTGGTAAAAACCGGAAAAAGATTTGAAATAGAAGTTAACGGGCATTATGCCTTTATCGATTACCGTGAAATGGGCCATCAGATCGCTTTGGTTCATACGGAGGCTGAGCCGGAACTTGCCGGAACAGGAGCTGCAGCAGCCGTTGTAGAAAAAACTTTACATTATATTGAAGACAATCAAAAGAAACTGTTACCTTTTTGTCCATACGTTTTTGCCTACATTAAGAAACATCCGGAATGGAAACGTATTGTAGATGAAAGATTTGAAGGCTACAATCAACTTTAATTTTACTTAAAGTAGCATCAACATTAAATTTATTAACTAAATTAGCTTATTAAACCCATTTTTCACCATGTCAAACATCGGACTTATCATAGAAGAAAAAGCAGCAGATATTGGAAATTTTTTAGTGGGAAGACTTTTGCCTTTCCGCGAAAAAAGAGCAGTCGGACCATTTGTTTTTATTGATCATATGGGACCGTCTGAACTGATGGATTATCAGAATCTTGATGTTCCGCCACATCCGCATATCGGACTTTCCACCTTAACGTATTTGCTGGAAGGGTCTATTTTCCATCGCGACAGCATCGGAAGTGCCATCGAAATAAAGCCGGGTGCCGTAAACTGGATGACCGCAGGAAAAGGCGTTGTACATTCTGAAAGAACTCCAGAGTATTTAAGAACAACAGATAAAAAGCTTCACGGATTCCAGATCTGGGTAGGGCTTCCTAAACACCTGGAACAGACTGAGCCTACTTTTCATCATATTGAAGCGGAAGACATTCCTGTTTGGGAAGAAAACGGTATCCAGTATAAATTAATTGCCGGGGAAGCATTTGGAAGAAAATCTGCGGTTCCTGTTCACAGTCCGTTATTTTTTATTGAGATCAAAACCAAAACTCCACAGAAAATAAGCATCGGAAAAGATTTATATGGTGAAGCAGCCATGTATGTTCTGGATGGAACCGTAAATATTGAAGGGAATTCTTATGGCTCCAAACAATTATTAATCGCCAAGGACACTAAAGTTTGTGAGTTCGATATGAGCGAGAATGGAACGGTATATCTTTTCGGAGGGGAACCTTTTCCTGAAGAACGTTTTATATTCTGGAATTTCGTAAATTCAGACAAAGAATTGATTGAGCAGGCGAAAGTGAACTGGAATGATCAGAATCATGATGCTTTTCCATTGGTTCCGGGTGATGAGCATGAATACGTACCGCTTCCGAAAGCTATTCTGAACAGAAAATAATCCGGACCGGACGATTATTAAAAATAAACTATGAAAATATTAGCATTTGCAGGAAGTACTTCTTCAACTTCTATTAATCGGGAGCTGGTAAAATTTGTTCTAAAAGATTTTCAGGACGAAGAGATTAATTTCATTGACCTTAATGATTATTCCATGC
>NZ_BAAFHL010000040.1:0-22217 GCF_042849955.1 Chryseobacterium barbadense | reverse complement strand
GCCTATTATGAAAAGATATGGTCTCTGGAAGATATCCTGAAAGATTTTATCGGGGATTTTCAGAAAGAGGAGTATCATACGCTGGAAAATGGGAAAGTGATCAGCAAAATCTGGGTAGAAAAGCACGGTGTTTCTATTTTCAATAAGAATACATGGCAGGAAACTTTTGAATTTTTTGTAGAGAAAATGGATGGTTTTGAAAGGTTTTATTATGAATATGAGGATTTTATAAAGGATATTTAGAGTTAGCTTATGACAATTATTTTGAATTATTTTTCAGATTGCTCTTAGAAACTTTTTATATAATTGTTGAAATTCTGTTCAGGAAATATTGAAGTGGCTATCCATTTTATTTTAGCAAGATCAATCCGTTGCACAAAGCTATATTCTGTCTTATTTGACCATACTTATACAAAGGGAAGCTACAAATTTTTTCTTTTTGACACATGCTTTTTAGATCACCTCAGAAAAACTTGGGAAATAATCATAATCTGGAAAGATATTCTGGTTAGCATATAAAGATCTCAAAATAAATCATCATTTAGAAGATTATTTATTTTTAATAGACTACTTTTATCCTACAGTTTTCAAAAAACACAATCTCTTCATGTATTTATAATATTTCCAGATGACAAGTAAAATTATAGGAGTGGGCAATTGCATTCCATCAGAAACCATTACCAACATATTTTTCAATAAGCATATTTTTCTGAATGAAGAAGGAATCCTTTTGAAGGATAATAACGAATCTATTACCGAAAAATTGAAAAAAATCACCGGAATTGAGGAAAGAAGATATGCAGGTAATGATCAGACGGCTTCAGATTTGGGTTTCATTGCGGCTCAGTCTGCCATTGAACATGCAGGAATTGATCCCGAAACATTAGACTACATCATATTTGCTCATAATTTTGGGGATGTACGCTTCGGTACGGTGCAGTCTGATATGGTTCCCAGTCTTGCAGCCAGGGTGAAACATTCTTTGCAAATTAAAAATAATTTCTGCATTGCCTATGATGTTTTATTTGGCTGCCCTGGCTGGATTGAGGGGGTCATCCAGGCGAATGCTTTTATCAGATCCGGTATTGCCAAACGCTGTTTGGTGATTGGTGCTGAAACCCTTTCCAGGGTGGTTGACATCCATGACAGAGACAGTATGATTTATGCAGATGGTGCCGGTGCGGTGATCGTAGAAGCGAATGAAAATGATGATTCCGGGATCAAATCCCATGTTTCTGCTTCCTATACCCTTAATGAAAAAGATTTTCTGTATTTTGGAAAATCATATAATAATGAAAGCTGTCCGGACATCAAGTATATTAAAATGGATGGGAGGAAAATCTACGAATTTGCTCTTTCGCGTGTTCCTGAAGCCATGAAAAAATGCCTGGATGAGAGTGGTTATTCTATTGATCAATTAACGAAAATCATCATTCACCAAGCCAATGAGAAAATGGATGAAGCCATTGTCAGCAGATTTTACCAGCTGTACAATTATCCTGTTCCGGCTCACATTATGCCTATGGTTATTCAAAAGCTGGGCAACAGCAGTGTTGCAACCATTCCTTCATTGCTCACGATGATCTTAAAGGGTGAACTGGAACACCATACGATTGAAAAAGGTGATGTGGTCTTATTTGCATCCGTAGGCGCAGGGATGAATATCAATGCTATTGTTTATCAATTTTAGAATACGTTTTATTTCAATAGTATTGGTGCTTGTTTGTTTTATAATTCATGAAAAATCCGACATTGCAATAATATACAAATATATTTTTGATAATCAACTATTTAAATAAGCTTTTATTGATTTTATTTAGAGTATCTTTGCGAGGTATTTACAATCGGTATTCGCCTTTTACTGGCTGTCATAGTTTAAAATTTCATTTTTTCCTTTTCAGTTGCCTTTTTAGAGGGTCTTTTAAAGCCGTTGCAGATAAGAGCTTGTTACCAATCTGTTTACAGAGTAAATTTCTACAGAAATGTATAAATACCGTTGCTAAACAAACATATAAAACAATTTAATCAAAATAAGAATAATTTATGGGAGACTCCTTCTCTAAAAAAGAAAATTTCAAGAAAAAAGCACAAAAACAAAAAGAAAAAACACAAAGACGCGAAGAACGTAAAACAAACAACAACAAAGGCAAATCTTTGGATGATATGCTGATGTATGTAGATGAATATGGAAGAATCACTTCCACACCACCTGAAGAACGTAAAGAAGCAGACCTTAAAGACATCCGTCTGGGAGCTGCCCCTATTCTTCCGGAAGAAACCGTGAAAACAGGAATCGTCACTTTTTTCAGTGAAAAAGGATATGGTTTCATTACCGAAGACGAAACCAAGGAAAACATTTTTTTCCACACCAACGATTGCGTGAAGCCTGTGAAAAAAGGGAATAAAGTATCCTTTGAAAAAGAAAAATCACCCAGAGGTTTTTCTGCAGTTAATGTAGATCTCGTAAAATAATACATTATTATATAATATATATGAAATGGTGGCTTTTAGTAAACCACCATTCTTTTTTATTGTTAATTTCAGGAATTCAAAATCCAGGATCACCCATCGTTTATTCAAAAATTTATTTCATTTTTGTCAGATGGACACACTGGATCAAATCGAAAACTATATTTCCAACCAACCGGAACCCAAACGCAGCGATATGCGTGAGCTTCATACCCGTATTCTGCAAATGATGCCGGAGTGCCAATTATGGTTCCTTGATGGTAAAAATGATAAAAATGAAACCGTTTCCAATCCGAATATCGGATATGGATCTTATACGATGTACTATGCAGGCGGAAAAACCAGAGAATTCTACAGGATTGGAATGAGCGCCAATACAACTGGGATCTCTATTTACATCATGGGAATTGAAGATAAAAAATTCTTAACTCAAACTTATGGTGAAAGAATAGGAAAAGCGAGTGTGACCGGATATTGCATCAAATTCAAAGCGTTGAAAGATATTCATATTGAAGTGCTTGAAGAGGCAATACGGTATAGAGTCGAACAGACATTATAATTGTTTATCCAATGTTCTTTAATGTCATTTTTTGCCAAATGGCAAATGTCTTTACATTACCTTTGTTTACCTTGCAGTATGAAAGAGTTATTTGATTTTATTTTAAGATTTGGAAGTCTGAATCAGCAGCAGATGGACCTTATTGCAAGTAAGGCGACAGAACTGCACCTGTCTAAAGATGAGTATTTTTCAGAAGCGGGAAAAATTGCCAGACAGGTAGGATTCCTGGTAGACGGTATCTTGAGGGTCTGCTATTACAACAATAAAGGAGAAGAAATTACCAAATATTTCATCGATGAAAATAATCTGGTAGTGGATCTGGAAAGCTTTGATAATGAAATCTGCTCCAGCTCTTATGTAGAAGCCGTTACAGACTGTAAGCTTATTGTTTTCCAAAGAAAAGACTGGCTTGAGCTTTTGCAGACCATTGTAGGCTGGGATGCCATTGTGCACAAAATTACTTCACGGGCATTGATTCAAAAAGTAGAAAGAAGAAGTCCGCTTGTTTCCGAAGATGCTACCACCCGATATCTGAAATTTCTGGAAATCTACCCTAATGCCATCAACCGCATTCCTCTTTCCTATATTGCGTCTTACCTGGGCGTTACCCAATCCTCGTTGAGCCGGATAAGAAAAAATATACGCTGAAAACGCTTTTTGCCAAATGGCAAATGTTATCCTGTTTAATTGACGGAATTTTACACCAACAATTAAAAACAAAAGAAATGCAAACAGTACTCATCACAGGAGCCAACAGAAGCATTGGCCTGGAAACCGCAAAACAACTTTCAAAAAAGGGATTATTTGTTTATTTGGGAAGCCGTGATCTTGAAAAGGGTGAAACCGTTGTCAAAGAGCTCCATGAAAAAGGATTTCAAAATATCAAAGCCATTGAGATCGATGCCACTCAACCGGGATCTATTGAACAAGCTAGAACTATTGTGGAAAAAGAACAGGGAAAACTGGATATTCTCATCAATAATGCCGGGATTTTAGGGGTAAATCCGCAAACAGCCACCGAAACTTCCGTTCATGACATTAAAGAAGTTTTTGAAACCAATTTCTTCGGAGTCATCAATGTTACACAGGCTTTTTTACCTCTTTTGAAAAAATCAGACAGCCCGAGAATCAGTAATATTACTTCAGGGCTGGGTTCCTTAACCTTACACAGCGATCCGGACTGGAAATATTATCATGTAAAATCTGCAGCTTACGGACCATCAAAATCAGCTTTGAATGCCTATACCATTGTTCTGGCCTATGAATTAAGAGACCTTCCGTTCAAAGTGAATGTCATTGATCCCGGTTATACCGCCACAGATTTCAATGCGCACAGCGGACCTGGTTCTGTAGAAAGTGCGGCATCTTTTATTATCAAACATACTCTGACTGATGAAAACGGACCTACAGGTCAGTATTTCAGCAATGATATTGAAGATGAAACAGGAATAAGCCCCTGGTAAAATGTAAGATCAATAAGTAAAGAGAGACCGTTGTGTTTCTCTTTTTTATTAAAAAACGGAGCACCCACGATTCAGATACATCATTCGTTGATTTGGCTACATTTTCCATCTTATAACGTTCCATCTTTGTACCATCAATTAAAACAAATAAAAATATTTAAAAATGGAAACAAAAAATGTATGGTTCGTGACAGGAGCTTCAAAAGGTTTAGGACTTTCTTTGGTTAAAAAATTATTATCTGAAAATTACCAAGTAGCGGCTACCACCAGAAATGCACAATCTCTAATTTCTGAAATCGGGGAAGCTTCAGGGAATTTTTTACCGCTTGAAGTCAATTTAACAGACAACAACGATGTGAAGTCCGCCATTGCAAAAACAATTGACGCTTTCGGACAGATCAATGTCGTGGTGAACAATGCAGGGTACGGACAGATCGGGACTTTGGAGGAACTTACGGATGAAGAAGCAAGAGCGAATTTTGATGTGAATGTTTTCGGAACCTTAAATGTAATCAGAAACGCGATGCCTCATCTTCGTGAGCAGCAATCCGGAAACATCATCAATATCTCTTCTATCGGAGGATTTTCCGGGAATTTTCCGGGTTGGGGAGTCTATTGCGCCACCAAATTTGCCGTAGCAGGATTTACTGAAGCATTGGCTGAAGAGACGAAAGATTTCGGAATTCATTCAACCGTAGTATATCCGGGATATTTCCGTACGGATTTCCTGAACAAAGGTTCCATAAAAACACCGGAAAATCCTATCGAAGCTTATGAAACGGCAAGAACCCTGGAGCAAGCGCATCTTAATGACATCAATGGAAATCAGCCGAACGATCCGGACAAGGCCGCAGAAGTTCTGATCGAGATCAGTAAACAAGCTAATCCACCGGTACATTTCTTATTGGGTGTGGGAACAACCGACTACCTTGATAAAAAGATTGAAATCATGACCAAAGATGCCCAAGATTGGAAAACTTTGACAGAAGCAACTGCGATTTAATTTAACTTTTGAACCATTAAGGTTTAGTGAAGAAGTTAAGAATAGTAAGAAGAGCTTCGCTTTTAGCTTACAATCAGAATGATTCATCTTAACTTACCTTATCTTCTAAATTATTCTTGATGGCAAATATTTTCAAACGCAAAGAAATCTTCATAAAGTATATTTATGAAGTGAGCAAAGAATTCAATCAATAAAATTGATTGTAAGAAGCCAGCTTTATCAGCGACGTAGTCGCTATCCTTTGCTCACTTACATAAAAAGATAGAAAATAAAAACTTTGCGTTTTGAACCATTAAGATTAAAATTAATTAAATAACTTAGTCATTATGAAAGAGACATTCCGCTTCAATTCTATTTCAGATTTTCATGCTTTCTGTGGTCTTCCGAATCCTGAACATCCGCTGATCAGCCTGATCGATTACAGCAAGGTAAAATATCCCGTGAACGATAATGAACTGAAATGGGTGCAGAACTTTTACTCCATCGGCCTGAAACGCAATGTGAATGCCAAGTTCAATTATGGACAGCAGGAATATGATTTTGATTCCGGCGTGTTGTGTTTTGTTTCTCCGCTCCAGTTTTTAAGCCTGGAAATGAAACCGGAGGTGGAAGTGGAACCCACCGGATATTTATTGCTGATCCATCCCGATTTTCTTTGGGGAACATCCCTGATCAGGAAGATAAAATCTTACGAGTTTTTCAGCTACCAGATCAATGAAGCGCTTTTCCTTTCGGATAAGGAAGAGAGGATCATTGTGGATCTGTTTAAAAACATTGAAAAAGAATATCAGACCAATATTGATAAGTTTACGCAGGATCTCATTGTAGCCCAGCTTGAATTATTCCTTATCTACTCCGAACGTTTTTATGAACGCCAGTTTTTCACCCGGAAAAAATCCAGCCACGAATTGCTGGTACGTTTTGAAGAAGTTCTTTCCCAATATTTCGACAGCGGAAATCTCCTCGAAAAAGGAATTCCCTCCGTAAAAACCATTGCCGAACAGATGAATATTTCCCCGAATTACCTGGGAACTTTATTGCGGATTCATACCCGGCAAAATACACAGCAGCATATCCAGAACAAAATCATTGATTCTGCCAAAGAACGCCTGAGCACAACGAGTCTTTCGGTGAGTGAAATTGCGTATGAACTGGGATTTGAGCATCCGCAGTCTTTCAGTAAGCTGTTTAAGCAGAAGACGAACCAGTCGCCGGGAGAGTTTAGGAAATTGTTTAACTGAAACTTGTGGTTTCTGATAAGTGACGACTTTATTGGTAAACCATTAATGGTTCAAAACGCAAAGTTTTTCATTTCACGTTATATTCTAAGGTAGCAAAGAATGGCGACTACGTCGCTTATGAAGCTGGCTTCTTACAATCAATGTATTGATTGAATTTCTTTGCTCACTTTTTAATATCCATCATGAAGATTTTCTTTGCGTTAAATAAAAGCTTACAACGAAGTTCTTCTTACTATTCTTAACTCCTTCACCCAAAATCTTAATGGTTCAAAACGCAAAGTTTTCATTTTTATCCGTTATTATTTAACAATGCAAAGAATAGCGACTACGTCGCTTATAAAGCTTGCTTCTTACAATCAATTTCATTGATTGAGTCCTTGCTCTACTTTAATAATCGGCAGCAAAATATATTTCTTTGCGTTTAAAAAAATTTTATCCCACATACCACAGATTCCAAAATTTTGCCTCATTTTTGTCTATATTTGTACAAAGCACAGATAAAAGAACGTATATGGAAAAGCTAAGAAATCTAAGAAAACAAAGAGGATACACCCAGGAATATATGTCTAAGATCATCTCCACAGATGTCTCCAACTATTCCCGAAAAGAAAATGATGAAGTAAGAATCTACGACGATGAATGGGAAAAACTGGCTGCGGCTTTGGATGTTCCGGTGGAAGAGATTAAGGAGGAAAAACCTACAAACGTTATCAATAATCACCCTGTTTTCCATGATAATTCTGGTAACTTTAATCAATATCACAGCATTCCTGATTCTATTGTAGAAAACTTGCAGAGCTATATTAAAATTTTGGAAGAGAAGATTGTGGCTTTGAAGGAGGAGAATGAGAGGTTGAAAAAATAAATACAGAAAAAATATATAAAATGAGGGAAACCGTAAGGTTTCTCTTTTTTTTGTTTATAGTTTTAGAAATTAATATATTTCTGAATAATTTGAATTGACACTATATATAATCAACGGAACTTACAAACAATTTTAAACAATAAAATAAATGACGGAAACACCTAAAATATTCATTTCATATAGTTGGACAACTCCTAATCACGAAGACTGGGTAATTAACTTAGCAGAAAGACTAGTTTCAGATGGAGTTGATGTTGTTATTGACAAATGGAATTTAAAAGAAGGACATGATAAGTTTAACTTTATGGAGACAATGGTTAAATCAAATGACATAAAAAAGGTTCTAATAATCCTTGATAAAAAATATTCAGAAAAAGCTGAACAAAGATCAGGCGGAGTAGGAACAGAAACACAAATTATAAGCCCCAAAATATATGGAGATGTTTCTCAAGAAAAATTTATTCCAATCATTGCAGAAAAAGATGATAATGGAAATGCTTATGTGCCAACATTTTTAGAAAGCAGAATTTACATAGATCTTTCAGAGCAAAATAATTTTGAAGAGAACTATGAAAAGTTGTTACGAAACATTTTTCAAAGACCAGCTTACAGTAAACCAAAACTAGGAAATGCCCCTTCTTATCTATTTGAAGAAACTCCTATGACTCACAAGACTTCAAGCATTTTAAGAAGTTTTGATAATCAAATAAGTAAAACACCTAATCGTATCAATTCAATTACAAGAGAGTTTTTGGATGTTTTTTTTGAAGAGTTAAAAGGTTATTCTGCAAACATAGAAGGGGCAAAAGATACTTTAACAATTGGGAAAATCATTCACGATAATATAGTTTCTTACACTCCTTTGCGTAATGACTTTGTTTCATTTCTTGATAAGCTTTTAAAATCGGAACTTGAATTTGACATTGAATCATTTATTAAATTATTTGAAAAACTACCATTACTGAAAAGCCCTTTGGATGAAAGCAGAAGCAGTTGGAGTAGCAGTGAATTTGATAATTTCAGATTTTTTATGCATGAAGTATTTTTGTACACCATTGCTGTAGGGCTAAAGAATGAAAAATACGAGTTTATAGAAGAAATTTTAAATTCCAATTATTTTTTCCAAAGCAGATATTACAGCGGAAATGAAGCAAAAAGATTTAATGAAGAACTATACAACTATGTTGAAATATTTGATCAATACTACAAACAAACATATTCAAAAGATTTTTTCAGCCCAATGGCGGACTTGATTATTAAAAGATTACCTGAAAATATTAGTTTAGATAATCTTATTAATGCCGACTTACTTATTCACTACATTTCTTCTATCGAAAACCTAAGATGGTTTCCGATAACTTATGTTTATAGAACTAGAGATATCAAAAAATTCGATTTATTTTCCAGAATAGTATCAAAACGCCATTTTGAGAAAGTAAAAATACTTTTCAACGTAAATTCTGTAAAGGAACTGCAAGACAAACTTACTGCTCTAAAAATAGCAGATAAAGGGCAAGGCGGAATTGGTTATTCACATTCATTTGATAGAGTCAGTCCAATATATCAACTTATAGAAATTGATAAAATTGGAACACTACGATAGAATAAACTCACGACATTTCTAAAAGTAAATGCAAAAAATCCGAAATATATAAAATAAAGGAACATTTATGATTTCTCTTTTATTTTTTATCAATTTGTTTTAAGATAATTTAAATATTTACTAGATTTAAACTTAACTATATATTTGAAAATGTCCAAAGGAATTAGAATTACTAATGTTAGAATTGGAAAAGAAATATTCCCGATTAGTAATGAGAAAATATTTAATCAAGAAAAAAATTTTTACACTGTTATTATTGGCAATAATGCAAGTGGGAAAAGTAGATTTTTAGTTAACATTTTAAATGTTTTTAGACAATCTCTAAATCAAAGATTAAAATCGACTAATGAGAATGTTCATATTGAATGCTTTATTAATGGAAAAAAAGAATTAATAACTAATGACAGTTTTATAGTTAAGGATATAAATGAAATCAACTTGCTTACTATTTCAAATAGTTTATTTGACAAATTTCCACATGAAGTAAAAACAGACAAAAACTATGCTTATATAGGAGTAAGAGTAAAAGGCATAAATATACATAAAAGAGCAATTATAAATGATTTGATGGATGTTTTTAATGAAAATTTAAAAGATCAATCATTTATTATTAAAGCAAAACAGTTATTTGATTTTCTTAAAATAGAACCTATTATTCAAATTAAATTAAGAAATACATTTAATACATCTTTGAATCGTTCTGATATAATTAAATATTCCAAGTCTGTTGAATCACTACAACTTTTTTTAAGAGATTTATCAAGACAAAGTTTTTTTAGGCAACAAGCCAAAATAATTGAAAAATATTCTGAAGATATTGATTTTTTAGAAGGTTTCATAAATTTTATAAATTCTAACTCCGATATTTTAGTAAGAAGTCCCAAGAATAAATTACATTATCATTTAGAAATTAACCTTAACAAATCAAATGATAAAAATAAAACCTTTTTGACTGAGTATAGATATATTACTCTTCTAAGAAGATTAAATTTTTTAACGTATGATTCTATTATATTACAAAAAGGTAATATAGAATTTGATATTCAGGATTCAAGTACTGGCGAGATAGGAATGTTAATGACTTTTTTAAGAGCAATTCCTGAATTAAAACCAAACTCACTTATTTTTATAGATGAACCAGAAATAAGCCTTCATCCATCTTGGCAATTAAAATACATTGATTTATTAAAAAAATTTTTAGAAGGCTACTCAGGTTGTCATGTTTTAATTGCAACTCATTCTCATTTTATCCTTTCCGACCTAAAAGAAAACTTTAGTTCTGTTGTAGTTCTCAACAATAATAACGGGAAATTCTCTGCTGAACTAAAAAAATACACACCTTTTGGATGGTCACCCGAAGCTATTTTATATGATGTTTTTGGGGTTATTAATGTAAGAAATCATTATTTCGAATATGATTTACGACAGATGCTTTCACTAATATCCAAACGATCAAAAGATTATAAAAAAATAAATTATTATTTAAGGAAGTTTAGTCAATTTAATTTAACAGATGGTGATCCATTACATGAAATAATAAAAGAAGCAGAAAATTATGTCAAAAACAAAGAATAAAGCTTTTTTATTTCAAAGTCTGAATGGTAAGTTTTTTAAGTATTTAAAGAAAGAACAAATTATCATTGATACTTTAAAACCCTTAACCGGAGGTGAATGGGATGGAAAAATTAAAGTTGGTTGCAAGGTTAAAAGAGTAGATAGAGACAATTTAGTTATAAACATTAAAAAAAAAATTGAAAAGCTTCAAGGAAAACATTGCATTTATTGTGGTTTGCATGAGAATTACTGTGGCCCCCTTGAGCGTGAGCATATTGCACCTAAAGGCAAAGGAAGTTATCCCGAATTCATGTTTGAGCCATTAAATCTCGTTCTCGCCTGTCATCATTGTAATTATGATTTGAAAAAAGAAATAAATACAATTAATAAAAAAAGTAGTGATTATTCTAAATGCACTTTTAACATAGTTCATCCATATTTTGATAACATTTTCGACCATATAAAATTTGCTGTAAAAAATGGACAAGTATTGATAAAATCGGCACCTTATTCTAGAAAAGGGAAAGCCTATATCCAATTATTTCAACTCGATAATGTTCATAAGACTGAAAAGAGAAGTGGTTTGCTTCTTGTAAAAGAAATTAAAGTATTGGATAAATATGATTCTATATTAGATATAATACTATCAAAAAAATACCTGAGGTCCTAGTTAAAATCATTAATATTTTATGTCCAAATTATACAATAACTCTCTCATCATAGTATCATAATAAAAACCCGGAAGAAAAAATCTATCCGGGTTCTTATTTATCCAAACTTCCTCTTCCTCAACCAGAAGAACAATCCTCCTAAAGCACCTATCACCACTAATGGGAGCAGCAAATTAAACCATTGCCAGTTGCTTTTTTCTTCGGTAATTCTCTGGCGGTCCAGAAGCCTTTCTTCGATGTTTCTGTTTCTTAATTCCATCAGGTTGCTGTCATCTAATAGATAATCCAGTGCATTTCTTAAAAACTGTTCGTTTCCAAACTGCTCGTTGGTTAACATATCTACGCCTAATGGTAAAGGTTCCCCTTTGATCACTTTGTTTCTTCCGACGTCTCCGTCTGCAATGACGATCATTTTATTTTCCGGGCTTTGTCCTTTGAAGCCGGGGTAAGATTTTCTTTCAATCCTTGAAGAATAGGCAGATGTAAATTTGCCTTCCAGTGCTACGGCGTAGATTTTCGGGGTACTTGGTTTTTCCATTTGTCCAAGGCTGTCTACGCTGGAAATTTCTTTTAATTCCACGTAATTCGGAACCTGCTTCAGCAATGTTCTTTCACTGGATTCAAAAAGAACGTGAGTTTTGATGTTCTTTCTTCCCAAAGTATCAATGGAAGTCGGGAACTCAAATTTCACAGGATTGATATTCTTGGTGATCGGGTGATCTTTTTCAGCAATTCCAAGCGGATAATACGGCCATGGAAGGCTTGTATATTGCGGGTTTCCACTCACCTCTCCTGTTACCAGCCTTAATAGCGCAAATTTCTTCACATCCTTTACCAAAGCAGGATTGATCCTGATTCCATAATTAAAGAAGAAATCCGTCATATTGTTATCTACAGGGAAAGGCATTATTTTTTGGGACCTCATCAAGGTATCCATTTCAGCATTTACGGCATCGATCATCCAAAGAGTTTTTCCGCCGTTCATGATGTACTGGTCCAGAATCACTTTTTCATTATCCGTAAATGCTTTTCTTGGCTTCGCAATCACCAATGCGCTCATCTGTTTCAACAAAGGAACATCGGCAATAGTAAGCTCAGTCTGATTTTTAGGAATAATAGGACCTGCGTCATAGCTTTCCAGTGCCAAATGCATGAATCCCTGGAATTCATCCGGACTCAATTCATCCTGATTCACCAGAATTCCGACTTTCTTTCTCTTATCCGTTGCTACGTTCTTGATATTGGAAACGAGGTTGTACTCTAAATTTTCAATGGATTTGGTAAGCTGTTGATCGGCATCAATCCCCGCCTGCTGTACCACCAAAGGAATGGAAATTCCGTTTTTATTATACTTGATCACCGCATACGGAAACAGTACGATCTGTGAAACCTTCCCGTCCTTTACATCAGGCAATACGGAAGGCTGCATTCCCATCGCCATCAAAGTATCCTGGGACATTTTGGTTTTGATAGGGTCTATGAATTTGAAATCTATTTTCGGATTCACCTTTCTGAATTCCTCCAGCAAGAATTTGGTTTCGCTCTGAAGCTGCTTGAAGCTTGCCGGGAAATCTCCCTCAAGGTAAACCTCAACCGTTAATGGTTTTTTAACCGATTCCAGTACTTTAATGGTGTTGTCTGAAAGGGTGTATCTTTTTTCTTTTGTTAAATCCAACCTGATCCCTGAAATATACAGGATCACCGCCAAAGGCAAAATAACAAACAGTAAAATTCCTACCGGTGACTTGAATGATATCTTCTTCATGATCTTACTTCTTTTTATTGATAAAATGATTGGACAATGCTAAACAAACACCGATGATCAGAACAAAATAGGCTACATCTTTAAAATCAATCAACCCTCTTGTAAAGGCTAAGAAATGCTGATAAAACCCGATGTTCTGTAATATAAAATCTGCTCCGCCTAAAAGCTTATAACTCGCCAGTTGCTCGATCCCGAAATACATGATGAAACACATGAAAACGCCCAGTAAATATGCCATGATCTGGTTCTGCGAAAGTGAAGATGCTAAAATCCCCACTCCTGAAAATGCTGCGATCAGGATGATCAGTCCGATATAACTTCCGAAAGTCATCCCCAAATCGATATTTCCTTCCGGAACTCCCAAAACATATACCGTATAAAGGTAAACCAATGACGGAATCAGGCATAAAATCCCGACTACCCAAACAGAAAGGAATTTCCCGAATACAAGATCAGATACTTTTAAAGGCTGTGAAAAAAGCCAGTATAAAGTTCCGGTCTGCTGTTCTTCTGCAAAGGTCTTCATAGAAAGTGCAGGAATAATGAACATCAGTAACCATGGAACCAGAACGAAATAGCTCTGTAAAGACGCCATCCCGATCTCGAAGATATTGGAATCGTTATCGAAAAAAAACAGAAAAAGAGCCGCAATGAGGCTGAAAGCCGCAATGATGATCCATGCGCTCCAGTTCCCGAAGTAACTCCAAAGTTCTTTTTTAAAAATTGCAAACATGTTTTTGAGTTATGAGTTTTAAGTGATAAGTTATGAGTTGTCAGTTACTGGTTGCTGGTTTTAAAACCAACTTATACCTCAACACTCATAACTTATAACTACTATTTTTTATTTTTTTTATTCTTATTCACCAGCTTCACCGTCATCATGATCAGAACTACCAGAACGAAAAATCCTGCAATTAATTGCCACCAGTATTCGATCACCTGATATTTTAAAATCACGGTGAATACCACCAGGAACAATATAAAGGTTGCTATTTCATTGGCTTGTCTCAGCTTGATATTGGCTGTTTCAAGGGTATTTCCGTTAAGCTGTTTCAATTGAAGGACTTTTTTCCAGCACCAGTAATGATAAATTGCCAAACCTATAAGGAAAGTAAGCTTCAGATGAAACCACGGAGTTTTCAGCAAGCCTGTATTCAGAAAGATCATAATGATTCCGCAAACGGCCATAATCACCCCAGCCGGAACCGTAATAATGTTCCATAATCTTCTGGCCATGAACGTATACTGTTCTCTTAAGATGGCTTTCTTTTCTTCGGCAAATTCATCCGTATCCTTATAGTAAACAAAAATTCTCACGAGATAAAAGATTCCCGCAAAATAGCTTACCATGAAGATAATATGTAAAGCTTTGATGATGGTGTAAAGCATTTATATAAACTTTTAAATATCTGAAATTTTACATCGACTATCTACACTCAAGAGATAATCAAAGAATTTACGCTTTGACACTTTTATATTATAGTAACTTGCCTGTATAATGAAAATTCCCAAGGCTAAAATAATAGCCATTGTGTAATATTCATTTTTATAATACATATAAAATGCAGCCAGAACTATAAACAAAAGACTGATTATTTGCAAAAGCCCTAATCCAACAGTTAGCTGTAAATTATTTCCTTGGTCAAAACTTCCCTTAAAATCCGGAGAATATCTGCCTAACAGTTTAATTTTAAAACCATTTTCAGAAACGTTTCCAATAAAATTCTTAGGCAAATTGGAACGGTTTTCCAACAAACTGCTTTTTATATTTTCTAAAACAGTCTCTTTGGATTGGGAAAATTCTATTCTGTAGCTAGATTTAAAAAGCATTCTGATAGTTTAGGAAATCACGCCAAGCTCCTTTCCTACTTTTTCAAAAGCAGCAATCGCTTTATCCAAATGTTCTCTTGTATGCGCAGCAGATAACTGAACTCTGATTCTCGCTTTTCCTTTCGGTACTACTGGGTAGAAGAAACCGATCACATAGATTCCTTCATCCATAAGCTTTTCAGCCATTTTCTGGGAAAGCGGTGCATCGTAAAGCATTACCGGAACAATCGCAGCATCACCATCAGGAATATCAAATCCTTTCGCTTTCATCTGTGTTCTGAAATACTCAGCGTTTTCCATTACCTTATCTCGAAGTGAAGTATCATCAGAGATCATATCCAACACTTTTAAAGCAGCACCTACGATTCCCGGAGCTAAAGAGTTGGAGAATAAATAAGGTCTTGAACGCTGTCTTAACATATCAATGATCTCTTTCTTACCGGAAGTAAATCCTCCTAAAGCACCTCCTAAAGCTTTTCCTAATGTAGAAGTAATAATGTCTACTCTACCCATCACTTCATTCGCTTCATGAGTTCCACGTCCTGTTTTTCCGATGAAACCTGTTGCGTGGGAATCATCTACCATTACTAACGCATCGTATTTATCCGCTAAGTCACAAACTCCTTTTAAGTTGGCAACAATTCCGTCCATTGAGAACACTCCATCCGTTACGATGATTTTGAAACGGTGATTTTTCTCGGATGCTGCAATTAACTGAGCTTCCAGATCAGCCATATCATTGTTTTTATATCGGTATCTTGCCGCTTTACAAAGACGAACACCGTCAATAATAGAAGCATGGTTTAGTTCATCAGAAATAATAGCATCTTCTTCTGTAAACAAGGGTTCAAAAACCCCTCCGTTCGCATCAAAACAAGCTGCATAAAGAATAGTATCTTCAAGTCCTAAAAACTCAGCGATCTTTTGTTCCAATTGCTTGTGAATATCCTGGGTTCCACAGATGAAACGAACAGAAGACATTCCATACCCATGAGATTCAATCATATCCTGAGAAGCTTTCATTACTTCAGGATGGTTGGATAATCCCAAATAATTGTTCGCACAGAAGTTCAGCAGCTTTTTTCCATTCGCTTCTATTTCTGCGCTTTGCTGAGAAGTAATAATTCTTTCTCTTTTATAAAGCCCGTCGTTATCAATATTTTGAAGTTCGTTCTGTAGATTTTCAAGATACTTTTTAGAGATCATTTTTAGTAAATTTTAAGATGCGCTAATTTAGTAAAAAGGCGGTAAAGTATCAGCTTTATATCCGTTTTATTCTGAATGTTTCTATGAATGAACAAGATTTTTCTTAATAGTCTATAAATTTAGTAGACTAATTGTTATATTTGTTCCAAAAATCAGGGAAATGAGATTATCACCGGTACCAAAAATCAAAAGTATAGCCCATAAAGACTTTCTTTCCACTTATATGAAGCCTGCAAAACCTGTCATTTTAGAAGACTTTATGGATCCTGAAAGCCCCGCTTTCAAAAAATGGAATTATGAATATTTTAAAAAAGTAGCCGGAAATCATATTGTCAATATTTACGGAAGTGATCTTGATTCTTTGGACAGAGTAGCCAGCAAACCCATCGGGCAAACCTCATTTGCGGAATACCTGGATCTCATTACGAACTCTCCTACCGAAAAAAGGCTATTTTTATTCAATTTATTAAGCCTGAAACCTGAGCTTAAAAATGATATTATTTATAATGATGTGACTAATGGAAAAATATTAAAATGGCTTCCTTTCATGTTTTTCGGCGGTGAAGGCTCTATTACCCGCAATCATATTGATATAGATATGTCACATGTATTCATCACCCAATTCCAGGGTATCAAAAAGATCTGGCTGTTTCCCTGGGAACAATCTGACCTGATGTATAAGCTCCCTTACAATTTCCATAGCATCACCAATATCAAAGAACCCGATTACCGGGAGTTTCCGGGACTGCTTTATTTAAATGGTTATGAAGCCGTTATACAACCGGGAGAAACCCTTTACATCCCTTCCGGGTATTGGCATTATATCCAATATGAAACAGAAGGCTATTCCGTTTCCGTAAGGGCATTGCCTTTTAGCTTTCTTGAAAAATGGAGGGGCTTTAAAAACATGATCCTGATCAGAAATTTCGATAATGCAATGAGGAACATCTTCGGAGAAAAATGGTTTGCCTTCAAGGTGGGAAAAGCCAAAAGAAAAGCTAACCGGGCTATAAAAAAACAAAAAAGCTTCCATATCTGAAAGCTTCTCTATATATATTAATCATTAAAATTATTGTAACAATGGAATTACTGTATGCGATAACATCTGCTGAACGTTCTCTTTATTCTTTTTATCCAATTTTTTATAATCTTTCCAGTTAGTTACCATCACAACTTCCCCCTGATGATTGACTACGATAAATTTGGAAAAATCCGGAATCGCTTCAAATTGAGGCGGAGTGATCTGTGTGACAAAAGTTTTGTTGCGTTTTTTAACTCCCCCTTGATACACTGAATTTTTTAATACCACGATTTTAGCGTTTTCAGATCTGTCTTTCACTCTGTTGATGGCACTTTGAACCCTGGGATCGTCTTCTCCTTCCACCAAGACAACATACACATCGGTATTGAAATCCTTTTCAAGCTTCAGAGCATCCGGAAGATGTTGAATGCAGGGAACGCACCAGCTCGCTAATGTATAAAAGACCGTTGTCGGTTTTCCGGAGTTTTTGGCCATACACAAAAGATCATTTTTATCAATAGCCGGAACATTGATGTGTTCAGATTTTTTTAAGCCACAGTCGTTCTGCTGAGAAAACAAAAATGTGCTTCCCAGTAAACAGATTACTCTTAACAATTTCATGGATATCAGCTTGCTCTTAATATTTAATGAATTTAACGGTCTTGTCTTGGATTGAGAAAATATAGGTTCCCGGAACCAATTCTGTAATGTTGATTGATTTATTCGGTTGATATACCGACTTTTTCACCAATCTTCCGTCTGCAGCATGAATGGTATAATCAGTTGTCTTATAAATTCCCTTTACATACAGCTCATTCTTAGCCGGATTTGGATATAGGGCAAAATTTTCCGTATCAACATTAGCCGTACTTAAAGTAGCATCCTGAGTCACCGTTGAATTTCTTTCAAGCATCTGATATTCATAGTTAAACTGAACACTTGCTACCGGAAAGGCAACCGTTTGTGTAAAATATTGGTTGTTGGAAGTATTATTTAAAGCGAAATAAGCCACCTCTCCCCCTGTTCCGTTCACTTTCACAGGAAGTGGCATTTCGAAGAAGCTTACTGAAGCATGGCTCTGGGTCTGGGAGACCTTAAAAGTAATCTGATTTCCGGACTGTTTCCATCTGATATCATAAGTAGGATACCCCTGTCCATATACCCAATCATTAAAAAATTCAGTAAAGTCTTTCCCTGTAGACTGCAGTAGCGAAGCATTAAGATCGGCCGTTCTTACGTAGTTATAGGCCAGGTTCGGTCTGGCATGATAATCCTTAATAGCCTGATAAAACACTGTTTCCCCAAGAATCCATTTCATCATTCTTACAATATAACCTCCTTTCGCATAGCTCAGTCGGCTGTTAAAAATAGTATTCACGCTCGCCAGATTGGCATCTGCAACGTAGGTACTTCCTCCAAGGGAATTGGTCACAAAATCTTTCTGACTTGCCAAATAATTCATGAAATCCGCATTGGACATGATCAGCTTTTCATTGGCCAGATGTTCTCCAAAAGTGGCAAATCCTTCGTTCAGCCAGATATCATTCCAGGCACCGCAGGTTACTTTATCTCCGAACCATTGGTGAGCCAACTCATGTGCAATAAGCCCCTTACTCCAGCTTCCCATAGAACTCATTGTCTGATGCTCCATTCCCCCACCGGGCATAAACTGCATATGTCCGTATTTTTCATTTCTGAAAGGATAAGGTCCGAAATAGGTTTCAAACGTATTCATGATCTGCTTCGTCCAGTCTATATTGGCCATGCTTGTTGCATCAGCTGCCGTAGCCGGATATACATAATTGATAAACGGGAAAGGCGGGTTTCCTATCGTATCATTCAGTTTAACGAAATTCGTAATCGAAAGCGCAGCCAGATAAGCCGCCATAGGATACATGGTTCTCCAGAACGTTAATTTATTGGCTCCGATAATGGTTTCAGACATCAGTTTACCATTGGAGGCAACACTGTATTGAGAAGGAGTGGTAATTTTAAAATCAAAACGTTCTATTTTATCATTAAGGCTTTGCTTGGTGGGAAACCAATCCTGAGCTCCGTATGGTTCACTAAGCGTAGCAAGCATCGGAGTTCCACCCTGGGTTCCATTGGTAAAAGCCCCATTGGTTGTAGGGGGTGTTCCCGAATAATGGATGGTTAAAGAAACCAGTACATTGGCTTGCAAAGCAGATGGAAAATCAATTTTCACTTCTTTAGTGGCAAGTTGTTGGAAGCTAAGATTAGTTCCATGATATTGTACCTGAGAAACCGTTAAAGAATTCACGAGGTCAAAATAGATACTGCTGATATTCTGCGTCGGTTTGAAATGGGAAGTTACAGATCCGGAAATATTAGCCACAGCAGGGTCCAGGGTAACATCCATTCTCTGATACTGAAGATCATAATTTAACGTATTGGGATTGATATTACCTACACCCATCTTATGGGTATAGGAATTCATTTCCTTGGCCATCAAACCTTTTTTATCTATATTTTCATTCTGTGCGTAGAATGAGTGAAACGCAAAAACGCTCAGAACCCAAAAATATAATTTCTTCATAATACAACTTTTATATTCTCAAAGATAAAAAAAACCTTCTAATCATTGATTAAAAGGTTCTTATATAATTTTAATTACTTATTCATTAAAGGTCTAAAGCCGGCTCAAGAATTTTTTCCATTCTTTTCTTCACCATATCTACAGAACCCGAATAGTTATTTACCAATAAGGAGAACACCAGTGTTTTTCCTGAATTGGTCTTCATATATCCTGCCAATGTTTTTACTCTGTTCAAGGTACCTGTTTTAGCAAAAATCTGCCCGTTTCCGGTCCCGATGAACATTTTTTTCAATGTTCCTGATTGACCTCCGATCGGCAATGAAGTAAGATAAGTTTTATAATACTTCTCATCCATTAAAGAAGTCAGATATTTCACCTGAGAAATCGGAGTTACCAGATTGCTTCTTGAAAGGCCGCTTCCGTCTACATAGCTCAAGCCGTTCAGATCAAAAGAAATATCTTTTAGGTGTCCGGTTACCACAGCTCTTCCTGATTCTGAAGTCTGGTCTCCCAGTTTCTGGAACCCAACAGTTTTTAATAAAGCTTCAGCTAAGGAATTATCACTGTGTTGATTGGTATAATATACAATATCTCCTAATGTAGGAGATTTATAGGCAGAAATCATTTTTCTATTTTCAGGAGTAGCATCCGTCATTTTAGGAGTTACTTTTCCTGTAACCGCTACACCACTTTTTACCAAAGTCGTTCTGAACGTATTGGCCAGATAAGCAGGTGCATCCGGTAATTTTGTGGTTAAAATTCCCTCTCCGCTATACTGATCTGCATATACCATTTGGTTCACATACGGAGAAATGTAGAAATACTTTTTCTCTGTTGAAAAATTACTTCCTTTTTTGATCAGTTTTTCGTTAGCCGGGCTGATTTCGCGTGTAGTTCCCACAGGCAGGTAGTAATTACCGTTCTCTAGCCAAACAACATTTTCCGGAAGCCTTGAAATAGTACCTTTGAAAAGCGCTGTCTGAATAATGATATCACCATTTACCTTTTTGATTCCCACATTGGAAATTCCGCTTACGAAGTCCGAAACAATATCTCTGTATGAAGAAGCACCGGCTTTGTTCGTCCCTAAAGACGGGTCACCGCTCCCTACGATATACAGGTTACCATTCAAAACTCCATTCTCATCAATACTTCCTGAGTATTCCAATTGTGTCATCCAACGGTAGTTTTCACCCAGCAGGCTTAAAGCTGTTTCTGTAGTTAATAACTTGGTGGTGGAAGCAGGAACTAAAGGAGTATTTTCATTATACGAAGAAATTACTTTCTTCGTTTTAGGGTCATACACTACGAATCCCCAGTTTGCATTTTTCAGCACGGGGTCGGACATCATTGTGTTTACATTAATGTCTACAAGTTCTTTCGGCGACAAAATCGTTTTTTCCACAACCGAAGTTATGGGCGAAGGCAAGTTTAGATTACTTTTCTGATTGTCGTAAGCCGGAGAGTACAGAACTGTAGATACGGTAGTCTGAGCAAGGAAAAATCCGGATGCTATTACCGCAAAGCCTGAAATATACTTTCTGAAATTTACCATCTATCTTCTAATTTGTTTCTATGTTTGGATGCCATAAAAACGATTTGGTTAAAATCATCAATAAAAGAGCCAAACATTAAATCAACGATCAAAAGTAGAAATTATTGTCAGAAAGCTGAACATTAGCACCTTATAAAAGTGTGTAAATTTTGTTAAAAATTGTTAAAAATCCACAAAAACGTCTTTTTTGATGCTTTGATAAGCAGTAATATCATCAAATTCATTCAAACTTATCAAAACCAGGTTTTTGAACTTCTCGTAGTTCTTTCCTCTTGGAAGTTTGAGCAGTATCTGAAACTGGTACAGGTTGTTAAGTTTTGCAATCTGAGCTCTTTCCGGGCCTAGAATACAGTCTTCCGGCAAATATTTCCTTAAAACTGAGCCTAAGAATTGGGAAGCACGGTTTACTTTATCTTCCCGGCGGTGCTTTAGCTCAATCATGATCAGTTTGGTGAATGGCGGGTAATGGAATTTCTGGCGTTCTTTCAGGAAATACTCATAGATTTTCACTGCCTCATTCATTCTGATCAGCTGGAAAACGGAATGATCCGGATTATACGTCTGAATCAGCACTTTTCCTTTCCCGGAAACTCTTCCCGCTCTTCCTGAAACCTGTGTGATCAACTGATACGCTCTTTCCTCCGCTCTGAAATCCTGAACGTACAATAAAGAATCTGCTTTGGGAATTCCTACCAGTTCAATATGATCAAAATCCAGCCCTTTGGAAATCATCTGGGTGCCTACAATTATATCGGTTTCTCCTTCTTCAATTTTTTCATATAATTTTTCGTAGGCAAACTTCTTTCGCATGGAATCCACGTCCATTCTGTCTACTTCATGATCAGGAAACAGCTT
>NZ_BAAFHL010000039.1:0-23175 GCF_042849955.1 Chryseobacterium barbadense | reverse complement strand
CCATAACTGCTTCTACAAGCCAGTTTTATTTGGGAAATGCAGTAGCAATAGACAAGGACTTTTCAAATTCTGTCAATATTCCGATGCCTCATTACGGAAGCTCTTATTCTGTGCAGGCAACCCAACTGATCTTTAAAGGCGGGCTGGTTAATAAATCCATTGAAATGGCCGGACTTCGTGAACAGTTATCGGAACTGGATCTGGAGAAGAATAAGCAGGATGTAAAATTCCTGGTGATCTCCAATTACCTGGATGTTTACAAAATTTTAAACCAGGAAGAGGTTTTTCAAAATAATAAAAAACTGGCTCTGGAAAGACTGAAAAATATTCAGAAATTCTATCAGCAGGGAATGGTGACAAGGAATGAAGTGATCCGTGGTGAGCTGGCTATTAAAAATCTGGATCAGGGAATTCTGACTTTAACGAATAACAGAAAAATCCTTAACTACAATTTGAATATTGCTTTAGGATTATCTTCCGGAACTGAAATTATACCTGTAGAAAATCTTGCCAATAAAGAATCCGGAATCGGCCTGGATTATTATATGAATTTGGCTCACAATGGCAATCCACAGTTGAAATCTGCCAAAACCAATATAGATGTTGCCGATAAAAATATAGACATCATTAAAACTGATAAAATGCCAACGCTTGCAGGATTTGGAGGGTACACACTGCAACGTCCGATCACGACAAGAAATCCTGTTCTGGATATGTATTCCGGAGGATGGCAAACAGGAGTTTCCCTAAGCTATAATATTGATAATTTATTTAAAACAAAAGAAAGAATTAAGCTGGGCGAACTTCAGAAAAATCAGGCCAGTGATGCCATGACCTTGGTACAGCAAAATGTAGATATGGCAGTGAATGCCGCATATGTGAAATATCAGGAATCTATTCAACAGGCTGAAATTTTAAATGACGCCAAAAAACTGGCAGAAGAGAACTACAAGATCACTGAAGCCAAATATTTGAACCAGCTGGTGGTACAGGCAGAAATGATTGATGCGCAGAATCAGAAATTACAGTCCGAACTGGATTATGCCAATGCTGAGATCAATGTACTGTATCAATACTATAATCTTTTAAAATCTACAGGAACTCTTTAATTAACACAACTGAAAATCAAAAACAATGGAAAACAAGGAACAAACTCAACATACACCAACTCCGGCAATATCTAGCGGAGAAATTAAAAAGAAAGAAACCCGAAAAAATAAAATCAGAGCCATTATTTCCAATCTTGTTGTCTTTCTGATCATTGGTTTCGGATTATTCTGGCTCATTCGTGAATATTTTCATATCGGAGACAAAAGTTATACGGAAGCGGCACAGGTAGAAGAATTCATCAACCCGATCAATACAAGAGTTCCGGCTTATATCAAAGAAATTAAATTTATTGAACATCAGCAGGTAAAGAAAGGAGATACTCTTGTTATTCTGGATGACCGTGAAATTGTGACCCAATTAGGTCAGGCAGAAGCAGCGTATCAAAATGCACTGGCCCAACGTTCGGCAACAAGTTCATCCGTGAATACCGTTTCGAATAATATTAATGTAATGCAGTCCAATATTGCAGGGGCGAAAGCCAGACTTTGGAATGCTGAGCAGAATCTGAACAGATATAGAAATCTTTTGGCAGCGGAAGCGGTTACCAGACAGCAGTATGACCAGGTAAAAACGGAATATGATGCCCAAAAAGCAGCTTATGAAACGTTGGTGAATCAAAAGCAATCGGCTAACCTTTCCACAACGGAAGTAAAAAGCAGATTGGGAATTAATGATGCGGAAATTAAAAGAACAAAATCAGCGTTGGACATGGCTAAAATCAATCTTTCCTATACAGTAATTACGGCTCCTTACGATGGAGTAATGGGAAGAAGAACGATTTCTGAAGGACAATTGATCCAACCCGGGCAACAAGTGGCAACGATAGTTTTAAACGGACAAAAATGGGTGACCGCTAATTTTTTGGAAAGCCAGATGCCTAATGTAAAAATAGGGGATAAAATGATCATGACAGCAGATGCTTTGGGGGGACAGAAATTTGAAGGGGTAATTACTGCAATTTCTGCTGCGACCGGATCAAAATATTCAAATGTACCTACAGATAATTCTACAGGTAATTTTATCAAAGTACAGCAAAGAATTCCCGTAAGAATTGAGTTTACAGATTCCAATAAACAGGAAGATGTTAATAAGCTCCGTGCCGGGATGAATATGAATATCAGTATAAATAATAAATAATAAATGACAGGTAATTAATCATCAATTATCATTTACTTCTCTAACCTCTAACTTCTAAATCATGTATAATAAAGGATTATTCAGCGATTGGGTACCAAAACCCATACAGCTTCTGCTGATCGTTGTCATGCTGATGGTAGTAATGCCTCTTGGTGGTGTTTATACGGGGAATATCAGCTTTATGGTGGGAGGAACCGGTGCGCTTTCAGAGTATTTTTTGTGGGCAAATTACGCTACAACAATCGGGATGGGGGCGGCAATGCCTTTGGTTCTGAGAATGAAAATGAGGTTTAAGGTGCGTCATAAAATTACGGCAATGTTTGTCCTTTTAGGACTGTTGAGCTTTGTGAATGCAACGACTCTACAACCTATGGTGATTGTCATAACATCTCTATTCATAGGGTTTTTTAAGATGATGGTGGCGATTGAGCTTTTCCTGCCATTAATGGTTATGATGGGCAACAGAGGGGTGTTCTATGGCGTTTTCTATACATTTGTTTTGACCTTAAGCCAGGTTTCCAGCTATTATGCGGTAGAAGTTTCTATTCTTTATAATTGGCAGCAGTTTTTCATTATCGCATCAGTAGTTTGTCTGGGGATGGCTCTGCTATGTTGGATCTTTATGCATAATCAATATTTTGCATTGAAAGTTCCGCTATATTATATTGACTGGTTCAGTATCATCTTATTTGTCTCAACATTCATGTTTTCAGCGTATGTATTTTCGTTTGGAAAGCAACAGGACTGGTGGAATTCTGCGAAGATTATGAATGCAAGTATTGCCGCTTTTATAAGTTTCGCCTTATTATCCATTCGCCAATTAACTTTAAAAAGGCCTTATTTATCATTCAAAATATTCAAAAAGAATAATGTAAGACATGGTTTATTCATGCTGCTTTGTCTGGGAATGTTTTTAGGAACGACTTCTATTCAGAATACTTTTGCGGTTGGTGTTTTAGGATATGATCAGCTGACAAATGCTAAGCTGAATGTTCTGATGGTTCCGGGAATTGTATTGGCAGGAATAATAGCTATATTCTGGTTTAAAAGAGAAATCCCTTTGAAAATGTACATCTTTTCAGGGTTTTCAGCAATGTTGGGATATGCCATTATCATGTATTTTTCAATGGTATTGGAATTCAGCTTTGACAGATGGTATTTGCCGATGTTCCTGAAGGGGTATGGAATGGGCTCCTTATTCATTTCTGTCTGGTTCTATACTCTGGATAAGCTGGAATTGGATGATCTGCTTGCAGCGATCGGCCTTGTATTGGTTTGGAGAACGTTTCTTGCCGTAGGAATTTTTTCAGCATTGTATTCATGGTTTCAATATCATTTTCAGATCGTGGGAATAGGAGATTTGGCTGTATATGTGGATGGAATGACGATTACACCACAAACTCTTGCGCCCAACATGAAATTGGTTCAATTCAATGCTATTCTTATAGCAAGCAAGAAAATATTCGGGTATATTATTTTGGCAGGATTTGGAGTATTGGGGTATGTTTTAACGCATCACTTTGGAAGAGAACGTTTCCAATATGTACGGTTTGTCAGAATGCTTGGCGGGAAATCTGTTATTGCCAGAAGAAGATTACATGAAAGAAAAAAAATATTAGAAGAAATAAAAGACGCAGCAGGACCTGCGATCTGATGAAACCTTGTTTTTCATTTTGGTAAAGCTTCACTTATTCTTTAGGTGAGGCTTTACTTTTATGAATCATTGCAGTCTTGGAAAAAATCAAAAATCAGTATCTTTGTGGCCTTAAAAAACAGGTATGAAAGACTTAATGGGCAAAGCGATCTGGGATTTTTATCACCATGAAAATTCTGAAGATCTACAGACGGAGACTTCAATTTCTGAACTGGATGAACTTCCTGTAGATTATCTTTTCAGAGATTTCGAAGAGATGAATGAGATCGAGCAGAAAGCACTCCAATTGGCTCAGGGAAAGGTGTTGGATATTGGCGCAGGAGCGGGTTCGCACAGTTTGTACCTTCAAAATGAAAAAGAACTTGATGTTTTAGCTTTAGATATCTCTCCAAAATCAGTTGAAGTCTGTCAATTGCGGGGTGTAAAAAATGCCGTTTGCCAAAATATGCTTGAATTTTCCGGGAGAACTTTCGATACTATTCTGTTATTGATGAATGGGACAGGTGTTTTTGAAAGCCTTGCCAAAATTGATGTTTATCTCCAAAAACTACATTCTTTATTGAATGATAACGGACAAATTCTGATTGACAGCACAGATATCCTTTATATGTTTGACCGTGATGAAGATGGGGGTGTGTACATTCCCGCAGGCGGATATTACGGTGAATTGGATTATGTTGTGCATTATAAAGGAGAGTCTGAAGAGCCCATCAAATGGTTATACCTCGATTTTACAACCTTACGAAATGCAGCTGAAAATAATGGCTTTAAGGTTGAAAAGATAGTACAGAGTGAAGACTCATTCCTGGCAAAGCTTACCAAAAAATAATAGACAAGTTTTACATTCCGTGTAATAATGATCTCTCGCAGATTAGCAGATTACGCAGATGATTGTGTTAAAAAGCTACGTAATCTGCTAAATCTGCAAGAGAGAAAAGAAAAAGAGGCTGCCTATTGGCAGCCTCTTCCTACATATCTATATTGAATTATCCGATTTCGATACCATTTTCCACTTGATCATCAGGTGTTACAAAAGATAATTTACCGTCTGATTTAGTTGTTAAAAGCAGCATTCCCTGAGATTCAATCCCTCTGATCTTTCTCGGAGCCAGATTTAAAAGAATCATCACCTGCTTCCCGATGACTTCTTCCGGAGTAAAACTTTCCGCAATTCCTGAAACCACTGTTCTCACATCTACACCTGTATCAACTGTCAGTTTTAAAAGCTTGTCAGCTTTTTCCACTTTTTCAGCTTCTGTAATAGTCGCAGTTCTCAGGTCGATTTTAGTGAAGTCATCAAAATTGATTTGTTCTTTCATAGGAGTAGCGTTAGGATTGGTTTTTTTATTGTTTTGTTTGGTTTGTTCCAGTTTTTGAATTTGAGCTTCAATTACATCATCTTCGATTGGAGTAAATAAAAGAGGTGCGTTTTCAATTTTATGGCCCGCTTCAATTTGAATTTCGGAATTTTGTAAATCTTCCCAGTTCTTTTTTTCAATGTTAAAGTAATCAAATAATTTTTCAGCGGAGAAAGGCATAAACGGTTCACATAACTGGGCAATTACTGCTGCAATTTGAGCGCCAACAAAAATTGCATGGCCTGCTACATTAATGTCTTCTTTTATCGTTTTCCATGGTGCAGCATTTTGAAGATATAAGTTGCCATAATCAACAAGCTCCATAAACGAATTCAAAGCATTTCTGAATTCATACTTTTCTAAATGATAACTAACTTTTTCTATTGCAGTTTTTATTGCATTTTTACTCTCATTATCTAGGACACCAGCCGGGATTTTTCCTTCAAAATTTTTATTGGTAAAAGAAATTACCCTATTTATAAAGTTTCCAAATTTATTTACCAGTTCAGAATTATTCTTCGTCTGGAAATCTTTCCATGTGAAATTATTATCTTTTGTTTCAGGAGCAGAAGAAAGAAGAGCATATCTCAGCACATCCTGTTGTCCCGGAAATTCTTCCACATATTCATGAGCCCAAACTGCCCAGTTTCTGGAAGTGGAGATCTTATCGTTTTCAAGATTCAGGAATTCAAAGGCCGGAACATTTTTCGGCATAATATAATCTCCGTGAGCTTTCATCATCGATGGGAAGATAATACAGTGGAATACAATATTATCCTTTCCTATGAAATGTACAAGATCACTTTCCTCACTTTGCCAGTAATCTTTCCAGTCTTTTCCATTCTTTTCTGCCCATTCTTTCGTGAAAGAAATATACCCGATCGGTGCATCAAACCATACATATAATACTTTACCTTCAGCACCCGGAAGAGGTACAGGAACTCCCCAGTTCAGGTCTCTGGTCATGGCGCGAGGCTTTAAACCATCATTCAACCATGATTTTACCTGTCCGTAAACGTTTGGTTTCCAGTCGTCTTTATGACCTTCGATAATCCATTCGTTCAGGAAGCTTTCATATTCATTGAGAGGAAGATACCAGTTTTTAGTTGCTTTAAGAACAGGAACATTCCCACTTAACATGGATTTAGGATTAATCAGCTCAGAAGGAGAAAGGGTAGAACCACATTTCTCACACTGATCTCCGTAAGCATTTTCATTACCACAATTCGGGCAGGTTCCCACAATATATCTATCTGCTAAAAATTCTCCAGCCTGCTCATCAAAATACTGTTCAGAAACTTCTTCAGTGAATTTTCCTTTTTCATAAAGGGTTTTGAAGAAATCCTGACTCGTTTCATAATGCTTTCTCGAAGTTGTTCTGGAGTATTCGTCAAATGAAATTCCCAGATCAGCAAAAGATTTTTTTATGATTTCGTGATATTTATCTACAATATCCTGAGGGGTAACGCCTTCTTTTTTAGCTCTGATGGTAATGGGAATACCATGCTCATCCGAACCACAGATAAACGCTACATCTTTGCCTAATCTTCTCTGAAATCTTGCGTAAACATCCGCAGGAATATATACACCCGCCAAATGTCCTATATGAACCGGACCGTTTGCATAAGGCAAAGCAGCCGTAATCATCTTCCTGTTTGACATTTTATAGTAAAATTTTAACTGCAAAGATAAGGAATATCTGAAGAAAAATAGAAGTACACTTTTTAACGACTTTTTAACAGTTTAATGAACTGAATATTACATTTAGTTAAACAAATGTTTAACTTTTTATTAAAAATATACCAATGTTATGTTTAGCATAATTTAACGTAAAAATATGAAAATCAATTTTTTAGTAAAATTTGAACAATCAATATACATAAATTTGCTAAATTTTTCAATAAATTGATAGGAATTATAATTTTTTTATAAATTGCGAGTCTGGGTTTACCCCAGTGTGATTGTACAAATAAAGAAACTATAAAAAGACAATATTGTGAAAAATTTTACAACGGTATTAAAAATTGCGCCTGCATTTTTACTGGCAAGTACAGTGATGTATGCTCAAGACTCTTTAAAAGAAAATAAAATAGAGGAGGTTGTATTAGTGGGGTTTGGAGCCAAAAAGAAAACGGATCTTACAGGCTCAGTGACGGCTGTCACGGAAAAAGATTTTAATAAAGGAGCTATAGTATCTGCGGATCAGTTGATCCAGGGAAAAGCACCAGGAGTCAGAATCACTAATGGTGGTGGATCTCCTGACTCAGCACCAAATATAAGAATCCGTGGAGGATCATCTATCAGTGCATCCAACAATCCGCTGATTGTAATTGATGGAATTCCTCTTGATAGCACTAACCCGGCAGGGATACAAAATCCACTGGCACTGGTAAACCCTAATGATATTGAATCATTCTCTATCTTGAAAGATGCTTCGGCAACTGCTATCTATGGAGCCAGAGCTTCCAACGGGGTTATTCTTATTAAAACAAAATCGGGAGGCGGTAGATTAAAAATGAGTTTTAGTACTAATGTTTCTTTGGGACAAGTGACTAAATACATTGATGTAATGAATTCCAGTCAATACGTTAACTTCATTCAAACTTATTTCCCGAACGATGTCTGGAAGCTGGGAACGGGTGGAAGCCCCGCTAATCCTACGGTAATGGGTAAGATTTATGATACCGACTGGCAGGATGTAGTTTATAGGACATCCGTATCAACAGATAACAACTTTAGTGCATCAGGAAATTTATTTAAAACACTTCCGGTAAGGTTATCCTTGGGATATAACAGAACTGAGGGAGTAGTGAAAAATGATGATCTGGAAAGATTTGCAGCTACGTTAAGAGTTACACCAACATTTTTTGATAAGCATTTAAAAGTAGATATCAATGCAAAAGGGTACAGAGTAGATAAAAATACGGTAGACGCAGGAGGTGCTATCGGCGCAGCATTAACAAGAAATCCTACGTTGCCAATATACAGCAGCGATGTATTTGGACAAGGGGTGGGTCAGAATTACTTTGGTGGATATTATCAGAATTTTTATCAGGCAAATGGGGTATATAATTTAACATATGACTCCAATCCATTAGGATTATTAATGCAAAGACACCGTCCGGAAAATACTTACCGATTCCTTGGTAATGTTGAGTTAGACTATAAGTTCCATTTTCTGCCTGATTTAAGAGCGGTAGTGAATATGGGGCTGGAATCTTCAAGAACTAAGATTCGTGAGACTTATGATCAGAATGCCAGAAACTCAATTATTAATCTTACAGCCAATTCTTTAGAAGATCTAATCTATAATCCAGGTTTAGCCTATGCTGAAAATCAGTTTACCAACAACAGAAACTTGGATGCATATTTAGTGTATAGCAGAAAGATTAATGAGTTTATTACCAACTTTTTAATCCAGGGGGGATACACTTATCAGGATTTCAGATATGACGGAAATAAAGAACAGTTTTATTCTGATCCTTCAGGAAGTGGTATCCGTATTCCACAGCCGAACAGAGCAAACCCTAATTATGGTTATTTCAATCATCTGAATCTTCAGTCTTTCTTTGCAAGAACCAATATTGATATCAAAAACAAATATCTTTTCACAGCTTCATTTAGAGCGGATGCTTCATCCCTTTTCAATGGATTTGATAATCAATGGGGTTATTTTCCATCAGCGGCATTTGCGTGGAAGATGCAGGAGGAAGCATTCTTAAAAAACTCAGCAGTCGTTAAGGAATTAAAGTTAAGAGTCGGATGGGGACAAACCGGACAGCAGGATATTACACAAATCGCAGGAGGATTCTATCCTTCCAGACCTTTATTCTCTCTAGGTGGAGAGAATGCACAATATCTTCCAGGGTTTAATATTTACTCTGCTTTAGGATATAACCAGAATCTTAAATGGGAGACTACAACAAGCTGGAACGTAGGTTTTGATTTTAGTTTGTTTAGAGGCAATGTATTATCCGGAAGTATTGATTTTTATGATAGAAAATCTACAGATCTTTTATTGAAAGCACCTGTTCCTCCGGGTCAGGGTCTTACCAATGAATTTTCCGATAATGTAGGTTCTTTAAGGAACAGAGGGGTTGAAATGAATTTAAATATCAACCCAGTTAAAAACGAACATGTTAACTGGAATATATTTGGTAACCTTGCCTACAATAAAGGAGAAATTCTGGAGCTAAAATACTATGACAGAATTTTAGCTGGTGGGGATCTTCCCGTTGGTACTGGGGTTAAGATCGCTTATCATGTAGTAGGTCTTCAGCCTTATTCTGCATGGATGTTCCAGCAGGTATATGATGATAATGGAAATCCAATAGCAGATACTTTTGTTGATAGAAATGGTGACGGTAAAATCACTAATGATGATCGATATGATGCACAGATAATTCCTAATTTCACCTATGGATTCGGAACAAGTTTAAATTATAGAAATTGGGATTTTACGGCTAATTTCAGAGGGCAGATCGGTGGTAAAGTATATGATGGAAGACATGTGGCGCAAGGATTCATTAACCAAGCTAAAACGGCCAACTCTGAACATTTAAGCAACGTTCTTGATTTCTATGACGGAAGGTCGTCATTTAATCTTGTTCAACCGACAGACAATATGTATTTCTCAGATTATTTCTTACATGATGCATCATTCCTTAGACTGGATAATGTGACTGTAGGATATAGCATCGAGAAAATATTTGGAAATAAGCTTGATCTGCGAGTATACGGATCGGTTAACAATGCATTTATCTTGACCAAATATAAAGGACAGGATCCGGAAAACTTTGGTGGAGTTGATAATAACTTCTATCCAAGACCAAGAATTTACACTATTGGTTTCAACTTTAACTTTTAATCCGAAAAAAAATGAAAAGAACAAAAATATATAGTTTATTAGCAATTGCAGGTTTGTTTTTTGCTTCTTGTACTAGCGATCTGGAAACAGAACCGAAATATGAGCTTACATTGGAAGAACTTTTAATAAGAGATCCCAATGCAGTAGAAGGTCTTTTATCCAGAATGTATTCTACATTTGCATTATCAAGTGTAAGTGGTCCTGGTGATTCTGATATTGCCGGAGCTAATGCCGGAGAATCTCCGTTCATTAGAGGATTGGTAAATCTTAATGATTTTACAGCGGATGGAATGAAAAACAGATGGGGTGACAATGGTTTGGATCAGCTTACTACAACTTCAGGATGGAATTCAAACAATAAGTTTTTTAAGTATGTGTATGACAGAATTTATTATACTATACCGCAAACAACCAATCTGATTCTTATTCTGAGAGATCGTGTAGATGTTCAAAATGAGGATCAGTATGTAAGTGAATTGAGATTTTTAAGAGCTTTATCTTACTATTATCTGATTGATTTCTTCGGAAAAGGCCCTTTGGTTAATAACGATACTTACGGTTCTGCAACACCTCTTCCAGAATCATCAAGAGCTGAACTGTTCAATTTTGTTGAGTCAGAGCTAAAAGATATCGAATCTAAAATAGCTCCTACTAACACATATGGAAGGGCAAATCAGGCTGTTATACAGATGCTATTGGCCAAGCTATATCTAAATGCAGAGGTGTATACGGGAACGGCAAGATATAATGATGCTGCTACATATGCATCCAAAGTAATTTCAAGTGGAAATTATCAGTTGGAAACTAATTTTGCTAAAAACTTTAGAGCTGATAATAATACATCAAAAGAGGTTATTTTTCCTTTGATTGCTGATGCCACTTCTTCTCAAAGTTATGGAAATACAACCTATATTGTTAATGGAAACTTAAATTCTACAACAATGAACCTTGCTACCTACGGAGCAGCAGAAGGATGGGGCGGGCATCGTGCATCAAAAGGATGGTATGGTTTGTTTGGCGCTAACGCATCGGAACTTGCCGCAAGTACAGATGTAAGAGCTAAAATGTTCTGGACTACTGGACATACCTTTGAAATGAATGATTATAAGGAGTGGACTAATGGATATCCGTCTATTAAATTTTCTAATAGAAATACAGATGGTTCAGGAAGCGTAACAGCGTTTTCTTCTACAGATTTTCCTCTGTTCAGATTAGCGGATGCCTATTTAATTTATGCAGAGTGTGCACTTAGAGGAGCTTCTACGGCTACAGTTCCCCAAGGGCTTTCTTACGTAAACCTGATCCGTGCAAGAGCAGGAGCTACTATACTTGGAAGTATGACATTACAAACTGTTTTGGATGAAAGAGGAAGAGAGTTAGGATTGGAAGGAGTAAGAAGACAAGATCTTATCCGTTACGGAAGATTTACAGGAGGAACTTATTTATGGCCTTGGAAAGGAGGAACGGTTAACGGAACTTCTATTTCAAGTAACTACAATCTATTTCCAATTCCTGAATCTGCACTTCAGGCCAACCCTAATTTGACTCAAAACCCAGGTTATTAATAAGAACATTAAATGATTAAGAATGAAAAATATATTTAAAATATTTCTATTAGGAATAATAACTTCGTTTATCGTTTCATGTGAAGGAGACGATGAAAAGTTAATCCTTAACAATACATCGCAAGGGAGCTTGTCAGCTGATAAAACTTCGGTGGTTTTAAATGAAACCATTGCAAGTCAGGCGGCAATTACATTTACTTATGTAAACCCTACCTTTGACCCAAAAGTAGCTTTTACAAACTCGGTTGAATTAGCAGTAGCTGGTACAAATTTTAAACCAAGCTCCATTCAGGATGTTCCAATGGAAGGGAACACATTTTCATTGACACATCTTCAGATGAATAATATTCTGGCTTCTTTAAATGTAGCTCCGAATGTTGCAAAACCTATAGAGATCAGATTAAAGTCAAGCCTAAACAGTACTACAGCATATTATTCTAATGTAATCACAGTAAATGTCACCGGTTACGCTCCGAACCCGGATCTGATCTATCCTAAAATTAATGTACCAGGTGGATATGCTGGTGCTGCGGGATATGCAGACTGGAATCCTGCCAATTCGCCTAATTTATTTTCTCCGGGAAAAAATGATAAATATAGAGGATTTATTTATGTGACCAATCCTGCAAGCGAATACAAATTCACTATTAATCAGGACTGGGCGGGAGATAAAGGTGACGATGGCACCTTTACCGGTAAATTGGTTGAGCAGGGTGAGCAAAATATTAAAGCCGCTTTAGCCGGAGCTTACTACATTAATGTTGACTGGGCGGCCAATACTTACTCTTCAGTAATTGCCAACTTCGGGATTATTGGTGATGCTACCCCTACAGGTTGGGGATCAGATACCAATTTTGTATACAATCCGGCTACTAAAACATTTGTAATCAATTCCATCGCTTTAACAACTTCTGGAGTATTCAAGTTTAGAGCTAATGATGATTGGGCAATGAAGTTCCAGCCGGCAACTGCTGATCAAACATTGACTTCCGGAACAAGTGTAGTTACTTATTTGAATGCTGAAAACACAGTAACGGGTGATCCAAGTTATAAAGTAGATGTAGCAGGAAACTATAAAATAGAGCTGGATTTACATAACTCGGCAAATTATAAATTAACACTTACAAAATTGTAAAATTTACCGAATTTATATGCATAAAGTGTTGCTTTTTAGCAGCACTTTATTTATTTTTAAAACTTATAAATAGTCATTATGAAGAAAATTACAGTTGGAGCTTTATTGTTCTCAATGATGTTCGCAGGCGTTAATGCACAATCTTTAAAATCACCGGACGGAAAGTTCGAAATGAACTTCCAGTTAAAGCAGGGAGTCCCTTATTATAATCTGAAATACAACGGGGCTACAGTAGTGGAAGATTCTAAATTAGGATTGAGATTATTTAAAGACACTTCTATAAAATTCGCTTCCGAAATTGCAAAACCGGAAGATGCTAAATTCGATCTGAATAACGGTTTTACAAAGACAGACGAAAAAAGAGATTCCAAAAATGAAACCTGGAAGCCTGTCTTAGGAGAAAAGAAAAATTATATCAATCATTACAACGAATTAGCCGTTACGCTTAACCAGGCTTCTACAGACAGGAGTATCGTTGTGAAGTTCAGATTATTCAATGATGGGTTAGGATTCAGGTATGAATTCCCACAACAGAAAAACCTGAACTATTTCGTAATCAGAGAAGAGGATTCCGAAATCGATTTCCCTACCGACATGAAAGCATGGTGGATCGTTGCAGATTATGATTCTCAGGAATATCAATATCAGACCACAAAGATTTCCGAAATTCCAGGTAAATGGGACAAAGCCTTTGACTCTAATGCCTCACAGACATTAATCAAAAATGCCGTTCAATCCCCTTTAATGCTGAAAAAAGAAGGAAAGGATCCTTTGTATGTAAATGTTGCAGAAGCAGCAGTGCTTAATTATCCGGCTTCGCATTTAGAAGTAGATGCTCAGAATTTCAAATTCAAAACACACCTTACAGCCGATAGACAAGGTGCAAAAGGGTATATTCAAACCCCATCAACTACGCCTTGGAGAACCATTATCGTTTCGCCAAAAGCTGAAGAAGTGATGGATTCCAAAATGCTTTTCAACCTGAATGAACCTACAAAATACACCGATACTTCTTATATCCACCCGACAAAGTATATGGGTGTATGGTGGGAAATGATCATCGGAAAATCACAATGGGCTTATTCTACTGCAGAAAATGTTCATTTAGGAGTAACGGATTTTAGTAAGCTCACTCCTAACGGAAAACACGCAGCCAACAATGATAAAGTAAAAGAATATATCGACTTTGCAGCGGAAAACGGCTTCGGAGGACTTTTGATTGAGGGTTGGAACACAGGCTGGGAAGACTGGTTCGGTCACTCCAAAGAATTTGTTTTTGATTTCATTACCCCTTACCCGGATTTTGATATTAAAATGTTGAATGATTATGCTCATTCTAAGGGAATTAAGCTGATTATGCATCATGAAACCTCAGGTTCTGCAACCAACTATGAAAGATGGGCAGACAAAGCTTTCCAATTGATGAATAAATACGGATATGATGCCGTAAAATCAGGATATGTAGGAGATATTATTCCAAGAGGTGAACACCACTATTCGCAATGGACGATTAACCACTACTACAGAATTGCGGAGAAAGCCCACGATTATAAAATTATGGTCAATTCTCATGAATCCGTACGTCCTACAGGAGAAAGTCGTACCTACCCAAACTATATCTCTGCAGAAGCAGCCCGTGGAACAGAATTTGAAGCTTTCGGAGGAAACAATCCCGATCATCAGACTATCTTACCATTTACAAGATGGATGGGAGGCCCGATGGATTACACACCTGGAATTTTCCAGACCAAATTAGATTATTATTTCCCGGGAGATCAGCGTTTCGTTAAGACGACATTAGTGAAGCAATTGGCATTGTATGTAGTCATGTATATGCCACTTCAAATGGCGGCAGATTTACCTGAAAACTATAAAAAGCATATGGATGCTTTCCAGTTCATCAAAGATGTTGCTGCGGACTGGGATGATACCAAAATCTTGTCGGCAGAGCCGGGAGACTACATCATTACGGCCAGAAAAGCAAAAGGTACAGAAAATTGGTTCGTAGGAGGGATCACTGATGAGAACAAACGCGATTATACCTTAGATTTCTCTTTTCTGGATAAAGGTAAAAAATATGAGGCAACGATTTATGAAGATGGGAAAGATGCAGATTATATCAATAATCCTCAAAGCTATAATATTTACAAAAAGCAGATTACAAGCAAGTCGAAAATTAATTTCAAAATGGTAAGAAGCGGAGGTTTCGCAATCTCCATCAAGCCTGTCAATTAATATAAGATTTGAATTAATAATAAAACCTTATGGGTGAATTGCCCGTAAGGTTTTTTAATCAAACTCAAGATGCAATGAAAAAATTATACACTATAATTGCTCTTTCGGCAGCAGTTTTAGCATTCTCCCAAAAGCCATTGGAAAAAGTGGAACCGGCTTTCTGGTGGAAAGGAATGAAAAACCCTGAACTTCAGATTCTGGTTTACGGAAAAGATATTGCTAAAAATGAAGTGGAGCTTTCAGACGGGGTCCAGATCAAAAATATTCAGAAAGTTGAAAATCCGAACTATGTTTTTGTTACGGTAAATACCAATGAGATCAATGTCCCTAAGTTTAAGATCAATATTAAAAACGGAAAAAAGAACATTGGTTCCTATACATACGAATTAAAACAAAGGCAGCCCAATTCAGCTAATCGTGACTCTTTTACCTCAAAAGATGTCATGTATCTCATTATGCCGGATCGATTTGCCAACGGAAATCCATCCAATGACAACACCAAAGATACGGCTGAAAAATCAGACCGTAAAAATCCGGGAGGACGCCATGGCGGAGATATTGAAGGAATTATTAAAAACCTTGATTACCTTAAGGATATGGGTGTTACCGCTGTTTGGAGTACCCCTTTATTGGAAGACAATGAGCCTTCCTATTCTTATCATGGATATGCACAAAGCGATTATTACAAAATAGATCCTCGATATGGATCCAACGAAGATTATAAAAGGTTAGCCAATGAGCTTCATCAAAGAGATATGAAACTTATTATGGATTACGTGACCAATCATTGGGGATCACAAAGCTGGATCATTAAAGACCTGCCTTCAAAAAACTGGATTCACTACTGGAAAGAAGGTGAAAAAGGTTTCAAGCGAAGCAGCTACAGAATGACCACTCAGTTTGATACCAATGCTGCCAAAACAGATGCGGAGCACTGTATGGACGGATGGTTTGATACCACAATGCCTGATATGAATCAAAGCAATCCTTTGGTAGTCAATTATATGGTTCAGAATGCCGTTTGGTGGACAGAATATGCAGGATTGGACGGACTGCGTGTAGACACCTATTCTTACAATGACAAAAAAGGAATTGCAGAATGGACGAAAAGAATCACAGATGAATATCCGAATCTGAATATTGTGGGAGAGGTCTGGATGCATGATCAGGCGCAAATGTCCTATTGGCAGAAAGACAGTAAAATTGCAGCGATAGAAAACTACAATTCCCATCTTCCGTCTGTGATGGATTTTACATTGCATGATGCTATAGGACAGGCTTTTAAAGAAAATTTCGGATGGGATTCAGGGATGCAGAGGGTCTATGATAATTTTGCCAATGATTTTCTTTACCCGAATATCAATAATATTCTTGTATTTGCTGAAAATCATGATACACAACGATTTAATCAGGCATATTCCAATATTGAAGATTATAAGCTGGCAATGACCTTGATTTTAACGGTTCGTGGAATTCCTCAGTTATATTACGGTTCAGAGATTGGAATGGCCGGAGATAAAGGAAAAGGGGATGGAGATATTCGCCGCGATTTTCCCGGTGGCTGGAATGGCGACTCCAACAATGCTTTTGTGAAATCAGGAAGAACAGATTCCCAGAATCAGTATTTTGATTTTACTAAAAAGCTGCTGAATTGGCGTAAATCCAAAGAAGTAATTCATACGGGAAAAACTTTACATTACGTTCCTGAAAATAACGTATATGTTTATTTTCGATATAATGATAAAGAACGAGTAATGACAGTAATCAATAATAATACTGAAGCTCAGGTTCTGGACTTAAAAAGATTCTCAGAAGGCATTAAAAACACTTCTAAAGGAAAAGATATTATTTCAGGAAAGGAAATTTCTTTAGAGAACAGCTTGAATATACCTGCAAAAACCTCGATGATCATCGAATTATAAAACTAAAATATATCCAAATTAATTCTAAATGAAAAAAACAGTACTTCTCTATATAACAATGCTCTTTTTACTGAGTTTTACCGGAATTTCAGCTCAGTCAAGAAATAAGTTTGAAAAGGAAAAAGCAGAAATCAGTACCATGCTTGACGGGTTTAATGTAGCCGCTGCAAAGTCGGACTATGAAGGATATTTCAATTATTTCGCGGATGAGTCTACTTTCATCGGAACAGATGCTACAGAAATCTGGAATAAAAAAGAATTCATGGTTTGGGCGAAACCTTATTTCGATAAAAAAAGAACCTGGAATTTCACGGCTCTTAAAAGAAATATCTATTTCAGTAAAGACGGAAAATTAGCTTGGTTTGATGAACTTTTAGATACTCAGATGAAAATCTGCCGTGGCTCCGGAGTGGTAGAAAAAATAAACGGACAATGGAAAGTAAAACAATATGTTCTTTCCGTGACAGTTCCTAATGATGTTGTTGATAAGGTGGTTGCTGAAAAAGCCCCGATTGAAGAGGCATTAATCAAACAATTAAAAACAAAATAATGGAAAAAAATATAGACGGATCATTGGGCAAAAAAAAGAAGCCCAATTTATCCCTGCTTCAGATCATCAACATGAGCATGGGGTTCCTGGGAATTCAAATGGCTTTTGGGCTGCAGAATGGAAATGCGAGTAGAATTCTTGCCAATTTTGGAGCTGATGTTCATGAATTATCCTGGTTTTGGCTGGTGGCACCGATTACAGGACTCATTGTTCAGCCGATTATCGGACACATGGGTGATAATACCTGGAGTCCGCTTGGAAGAAGAAAACCCTATTTTTTAATTGGTGCAGTATTGTGTGCCGTTGGTTTGGTAATGCTTCCTAATGCCGCTTCTGCAACGCAAATGATGGCCGCTAATGTTTTGGTAATGGCAGTTATCTTTCTTGCCATGATGGATGCTTCTATTAATGTAGCCATGGAACCTTTCCGTGCTTTGGTGGGGGATATGCTTCCAAAACATCAGGCGACAATCGGGTTTTCTGTTCAGACGATTTTAATTGGAATTGGCGCAGTAATCGGTTCCGATTTACCGGGATGGTTAACAAAAATGGGGATTTCCAATGAAGCGCCAAAAGGTTACGTGGCAGATAACGTGATCTACGCTTTCTATATAGGTGCAGCAGTTCTGATTTTATCAATTCTATATACCATTTTTACAACTAAAGAATATTCACCGGAAGAATTTGCTTCATTTGAAGGAGGGAAACCGATTGTGGAAAATGAATCAAAATTTTCAGACCTTTTTAAAGATTTCAAGAACGTACCTTCGCAGATGAAGAAACTGGGGATTGTACAGTTTTTTTCCTGGTTTGCATTATTTACGATGTGGGTTTTCACCACCAGCGCTTTGGCAACTCATCATTTTGGACTTTCTCCAGATGATACCCATTCAGCAGAATTTAATAAAGCCGGAGATTTAACAGGAAGCTTATTCGGCAGCTATAACTTTTACGCTATTTTCTTTGCCTTTGCTTTAACACCAATTGCGAAGTTTATTGGAAAAAAACAAACTCACGCTTTAGCGTTGGCATGTGGAGGATTAGGCTTGATTTCAATGTATTTTATAAAAGATACACACAATTTGTGGATTTCAATGATCGGTTTAGGATTTGCCTGGGCAAGTATTTTAGCAATGCCTTATGCGATGCTGATAGATTCCATTCCACAGAAGAAAATGGGAGTGTATATGGGAATTTTCAACTTCTTCATCGTGATCCCGCAAATTATCAACGGAATCTTCGGTGGTCCGATTGTAAGTGGGATTTTCGGAAAACAGGCTATTGATTATATTGTGGTAGGAGGAATATGCATGTTGTTGGGAGCTGTTTTAACAATGATTTTCATCAAAGAGAAACATGAAACTCCGGAAGAAATTGAAGAGGAAATCAAGCAGGTACATTTTTAAGTGAAGACTTGTAAATCATTGATATTAATTACGGATTCAGGCGGGCTTTAGCCCGCCTGAATCCGTAATTTACCCTGACTTATCTAAATTATACTAAAGCAGCCTCGATTTCTGAAAAAGCTTTGGAAAGACTCTCCTCTCTTAAAGGGGGAATTGCCATTCCTTCACTTCTGAAAACTTCAACATCAGTGATTCCGATAAAGCCAAATAAAGAACGTAAATACTTTTCTACAGAGTCGATAATGGATTTATCTTCATATATACCTCCGATGGCAAAGTTCAGATACAGCTTTTTGTTTTGAAGAAGCCCTTTAGGAGTACCGTCAGCATATGAAAAAGTCTTTCCTGCTACCGCAATATGATCGATCCATGACTTTAAAGTGGAAGGAATGCTGAAATTGTAAAAAGGAACCCCTATGACAATAATATCAGCTTCTCCGATCTCCTGTAATGCTTCTTCCGAATATTTGGAAGCCTCACGTTCCTCCTCATTTCTTTCTTCATTCGAGATCGCAAATGATCTGAAATGCTGAAGCTCCAGATGGGGAATCGGATTTTGAGCCAGATCACGTACAATAACTTTACTGTTTGGATCTTTTTCTAATAATTGATTGATGACTGTTTGGGAAAGTTGGTTGCTTGCGGAGTTTTCTCCGTTAATACTTGTCTTGATATTTAAAATAGTTGCCATTGTATTTTGCATTTTATTTTTATTGATGACAAAATTATTGTAAATTTGCTTTCCAAAGTATAGTAGTTACCTAAAGGAAAGCGGAAATGGAAAAACAACACAACCATAAAGAATGCATGCAGGTTTTAAAGCCTGTAAGGGATACGCTGGATGTTATCAGCGGGAAATGGAAATTGTTGATTATTGTATCCTTAAATGCAGGAAATAAAAGATTTACTGAGATTGAAAGAAGCATTCCCAAGCTTACCTCAAAAGTGTTAGCAAAAGAACTGAAAGACCTCGAGCAAAACGGTTTGATCGAAAGAGTAGTGAAGGATACCTATCCGGTAACTATTGAATACTTGCCTACACAGTATACAAAAACGCTACAGCCCGTGGTGGAATCTTTGAAAGATTGGGGCGAGAACCACCGCAAGCATATATTCGGTAGTCCGGAAGAGAAATAGGACGAGTCCTGACCAACCCAATTTCCATTCTTATCCTACGTCAATGTTTTGAGATAGCTGTATAGCATACATTTGTACCATAAATAATTCAGATATGAAAACAGTATATCATAAAGCAGATTCAAGAGGTCACGCAGACCACGGTTGGTTAAACAGCTATCATACTTTTAGCTTTGCCAATTACCAAAACCCGGAAAGAACCCATTTCGGAGTTTTAAGAGTATTGAATGACGATACCGTTACCCAGGGAATGGGTTTCGGAACACACCCTCACCGAGATATGGAGATCATTTCCATTCCTTTGGAAGGAGATTTGGAACATAAAGATTCCATGGGAACCACAGCGGTAATCAAGAAAGGAGAAATTCAGGTAATGAGTGCAGGAACAGGAATTATGCACAGCGAGTACAACAAAAATAAAGATGTACCCGTTAAATTCCTTCAGATATGGGTTTTCCCAAGAGAGATTAACCTTGAGCCAAGATATGACCAAAAAAGTATCACAGAAGGTGAAAAAGTGAATGGTTTCCAACAAATTTTGTCACCCGATAAAAATGATGACGGCGTTTGGATTCATCAGGATGCATGGTTCAACATAGCCAACTTCACCAAAGGCAACGGGAAAAACTACATGCTGAACAAAAAAGGCAACGGAGTGTATGCTTTTGTGTTGAAAGGAAGCGCAAAAGTAGGCGACAGAATTTTGAATGAAAGAGACGGATTAGGAATCTGGGATACTCAAAGCTTTAATATAGAAGCAGTAGAGGATACCGAAATTTTATTGATGGAAGTTCCCATGGAATTACCGGCTTATTTAAGATAGATATCCACAATATAAAAACACCCCTTCATTGGAGGGGTGTCAAAAATTCTTTGAATTTTTGACGGGGTGGTTTAAAAACTTCACGATATTTGTACAACATTAAAAATAGAGAATGAAAATTTTAGCAATAGCAGGAAGCAATTCCGAAGTTTCAATGAACAGACAATTGGTGGCGTATGCATCTACTATGTTTGATAATGCAGAAGTGGAAGTAATAGATTTAAATCCTTTTGAAATGCCGATTTATAAGCATGAAAGAGAGCTTAAAGAAGGTATTCCACAAGAAGCCAAAGATTTCGCAGCGAAAATTGATGCAGCTAATTTATTGCTGGTTTCCTTACCGGAACACAACGGAACCTATTCCACAGCCTTCAAAAATGTATTCGACTGGGTGTCCAGAATCAAAGAAAGAACAGTCTGGAATGAAGTGCCGATGTTGTTGATGTCAGCTGCACCGGGAGCAAGAGGTGGAGCAGGAGTTTTAGAGGCTGCAACCAAACGTTTTCCTTTCCACGGAGGAAATATTGTAGAAACTTTTTCACTTCCTTTCTTCAATGATAACTTTGATAAAGCAGGACAAAAGATTTCTAATGAAGAGAAAGACAATGAATTAAGAGAGAAAATTAAGAAGATTTCGGCTATTGAAACGATCCTTGAAAAATAGAATTTGAATATTAATTTAAAATTAATATCTTTGCAAAAAGAAAAATAATGAAAATTCAGACCACTTTTAAAGAATGTTTTTCCAAGAAAGGAGAAACTGTGGGCTCTGAAATTCTGAGATAAAATAACGGCCGATAATCTACCAAGATTGTCGGCTTTTTATTTTCCGTAAACCGATATAAAAAGTTTGAAATAAATTTCTAAAAGTACAATGAGCAACACTTACAAATCTGCAGGAGTAGACAAAGAGGAAGGATACAAAACCGTTGACAAGATCAAAAAAGCGGTGGGTGAAACCCATAATTCCAATGTATTGAACCATTTGGGAAGTTTTGGGGCTTTCTACGAAATAGGAGGCTATAAAAACCCTGTTTTGGTTTCCGGAACAGATGGTGTAGGCACCAAGCTAAAAGTAGCTTTAGATACCAAAAAGTACGACTCAATTGGAGTAGACTGTTTCGCCATGTGTGCCAATGATATTCTTTGTCACGGTGCCAAACCATTATTCTTCTTAGATTACCTGGCTTGTGGAAAGTTGGATTCTGAGATCGCTGCAGAAATCGTTCTGGGAATGGTAGAAGCTTGTAAGGACAATAACTGTGCATTGATCGGTGGAGAAACTGCGGAAATGCCGGGAATGTACCAGCCGGGAGATTATGATGTGGCAGGATTCTGTGTAGGAATTGTAGAAAAAGACCAGATCATCGACGGTTCTAAAATTAAGGCAGGTGATAAGATCATCGCTTTACCAAGTTCAGGTTTCCATTCCAACGGATTTTCACTGGTAAGAAAAGTATTCCCGAACTTTGAAGAAGAATTTGAAGGAAAACCATTATACGAAACCCTTTTAGTACCTACAAGATTGTACTATAAAGACATTCATAAAGTGATCGGAGAGGTAAACGTTGCCGGAATTGCTCATATTACAGGTGGTGGTTTATACGAGAACGTTCCGAGAATTATTCCTGAAGGATTATGTGCATCCATCGATGCATCCAAAATCCAGATTCCAAGCATTATGCTTGAATTGGAAAAAAGAGGCGGTGTAACCCGAGAAGAAATGTTCGGAACATTCAATATGGGAGTGGGAATGACCATAGTAGTAGATGCTGAACATGCAGAAAAAGTATTACATCTTTTGGATGATGCTTACGAAATTGGAGAAATCACGGAAGGAAGCGAGAAAATTGATTTGACGTTTTGATGAGAGATAATTTGGCGATCATCCCTATAATTATATCATCACATTACCACATCAACACATGAAAAATTTAGTTGTACTTGTTTCAGGTTCCGGAACCAATCTTCAAAGAATCATAGATACTATTGACAATGGAGAGATCCAGAATGCCAAAGTAACTCTGGTTGTTGCCGACAGAGAATGTTATGGGCTTGAAAGAGCAAAAAATCATCATATAGAAAATATACTGATTCCAAGGGGAAAGAATTTTAGCAATGAATTGAGTAAGGTAATCCCTGAAAATACAGATTTAATCATATTGGCAGGATTCTTATCCATTCTGAAATCTGAATTCTGTGAAAACTGGGAAGGTAAAATCATTAATATCCATCCCGCAATGCTTCCGAAATTCGGAGGAAAAGGAATGTGGGGG
>NZ_BAAFHL010000038.1:0-23364 GCF_042849955.1 Chryseobacterium barbadense | reverse complement strand
CTCTTTTGTTGTTCAGCAACAAATCCCAGGTTTTCATCTGTTCTTTAGTTTGTGCAAAAGCACTTACCGACAGGAAGTAGACAGCGGAAATTAATACTTTCCTCATGTGTAATGTTATGAATTTAAAATTGTGTTTTGAATTTTCTTGGTCAATGATTGAAATACCAAATCGTAAGACTGATCGATCAGCTTTACAATAAGCTCTTTTTTCAATCCATGCACCAAAACGGAATTCCAATGGGTTTTGTTCATATGATATGCTCCTGTAATCTGCGGATATCGTTCACGAAGCTCCGCACTCCATTCAGGATCTGTTTTTACATTAATGGAAAGTGGCTGTTTTTCAAGGGCTATCAATAAAAACATTTTTGTTCCCACCTTCATCACCAGTGTTTCGCTATCGAAAGGAAAGGTTTCAGTGACGCCTTTTTTGGTCAGACAATAGTCTACTATTTCATTTGTGTCCATGGTTATTGAATATCTTCAAATTTAAACTCCCAATATTATTAAAATTTTGTAAATTTAAAAGAGAAACTTGAATTTTATTTAATTAAAACCTCAAATTTGATATGAAAGCTTTAGTCATTGGCGCAACAGGTGCTACAGGAAAAGATTTGGTAAACCAACTGCTCAACGATAAAGACTTTGAAGAAGTTGACATTTTTGTAAGAAGACCTGTACATATTCAGGATGAAAAGCTGAAAGTGCATGTTGTGGATTTCGAGAACCCGGAAGAATGGAAGGACCTGGTAAAGGGTGATGTTGCATTTTCATGCCTGGGAACAACGCTGAAGGATGCCGGAAGCAAAGAAGCTCAAAGAAAGGTAGATTTCAATTATCAGTATGAATTTGCCAAAGCTGCCAAAGAAAATGAAGTGGAAGATTATATTCTGGTTTCTGCCTACGGTGCCAATCCGAAATCCAAGATTTTCTATTCCAAAATGAAAGGTGAACTTGAAACAGCTGTAAAAGACCTGCATTTTAATAAGATTACCATCTTCAAACCGGGAATGTTGGAAAGAAAAGATTCTGAACGAGTTGGAGAGGTTTTGGGCAGCAGGATTATTAAATTTGCCAATAAATTAGGTCTTTTAGAAAGCCAGACTCCTTTACCTACTGATGTTCTGGCCAAAGCGATGATCAATTCCTCTAAAATAAAAAGCTACGGCTATTCCAGTATTAAGCTGGGGAATATTTTTTGTTTTGCGGAGAAGAGTAATGAATAAAAAAGCCTCCATTGAGGCTTTTTTATTCAGGAAATTCTAATTTCAAAGGTTTTGAAATTTCTTCAATAATCCCTTTTTTATTTTTAATTTTTCTGTATGTCTTATTTGCTTTTTTGACCAGGTCTACATCATTTTTACTTTTCCCCACCTTTATTTGAGCTAAAGCATATTGCGCCAAATAATTATCTTCTTTTTTATAACTGTTATATACGTCATCAAAATAAGGTAAAGCAACAGTATAATTTTCTTTAAAACTGTTCAGAACGCCAAACATATATTTTACGTCATCTTTAACAGCTCCCGTTTTTTTATAAATTTCTTCAGCAGTTTTTAAATTCTCAAGACCTTTATCATAATCTTTTAAAATCATTGAAGTATTGGCAATTCCATAATATCCTTCGGGGTTATCCGGGAAATGTTCTACCATTTCTTCATATTTTTTCCTCGCTTTATCTACCTGACCAAATCTCATAAATTGTATAGCCAGATTTTGCTTAAATATAGGAGCTCTATTTTGAGCAAGACTGTCCGCAGCATAATATAAAACTAAAGCTTCCTTATGTAAATTTTGCAAACGTAAATAGTATCCTGTTAAAAAATAAGCATCACAATACTTTTGATCCTGTTCAATTGCTTTAAATAAAACTTTTGTTACACCGCCGTATAAATTCGGAAAATTTAATCCTGTAATTCCAGCCTCAAACTTTTTCTTTGAATCTTCTTTTTCCGGAGTACAATAATTTGTTTTGCCTAAAAAATAGCTATCCTGTGCAAATCCTTTCACTGAAAGGATCAGAATAAAAATGATTAATAGTTTTTTCATAATAAAAAAGTGGATATTTATTATCCACTTCAAACATACAAAATTCTTTTATTTTTATTTCAAATACTTGGTAATTGCTTCATCCGTAGGTTTTGTAGTACTTACAAAAGAATCAATTAACTTCCCGTTTTCATCAACCAAGAATTTGGTAAAGTTCCAAAGGATGGTTGTATTTTTTACCCCGTTTAAATCTTTCTCCGTTAAGTATTTAAAGATTGGTGCTGTGTCGTCTCCTTTCACGGAAACTTTTGCAGCCATAGGGAATGTTACACCATAATTTTTCTGGCAAAAAGTCCCGATTTCCGTATTGGTTCCGGGTTCTTGCCCGCCGAAGTTATTGGCAGGGAAACCCACCACAACCAACTTATCTTTATGCTCTTCATATACTTTCTCCAAATCGGCGTACTGTGGAGTGAAACCGCATTCGGAAGCTGTATTTACAATAAGGATTTTCTTTCCTTTAAAATCTGCAAAATTGATTTCTTTGCCATCTAGGCTTTCTACTTTAAAGTCGTATATCGTTTTTCCCATAAGTTCGTTGGTTTTAGCTTTAGAAATTTCACTTTTCTGATTGGTGCAGCTTTGTAAAAAAGCAACAAAAGAAAGCAGTACTAAAAAAATCTTTTTCATGTTCTATTATTCTTGTTTTTAAAACTTAAAAGTATTGGCTGGAAATACCTTGTTGACATCAATCCTGTTAAGAAGCATTACATAATCACCGTCTTTTTTCGGGCTAGCCGATTCAATCCTGAAAGGCATTATAAGATTCCCTACTTTTCTATATTCGGAGTAATTCAACGTTTCATCCTTTTTTATTTCTCTCAGCAGCATATACGTTTTCGTATCGAAATAGTATATGTTCTTATTCACATTCTTGGTAAGCTCCACTTTATGACAGTAAGTATTTCCTATTTTTTCTTTACCAAGATATTTGGCCTCAAATCCTTTACTTTCCCAGTCTATAAAATCGTTATCGAAACTTTCCGCTACATAATCTTTGTATTCCTGAAGCTTATTAGCTGCATAGTTCATGGCATATCCTTTATTACCATCATATCCTTCGATCGGAGTTTCTTTGTTGTTGATTGTAATAAGCGTTTTAGTAAGATTAGGACGCTGCTGGTAAATCCTGATCGGATACTCATCTTTGATTCCCAGGATTACTTTACCTTGAAGTAATACTGAATTTAACAGCTTCCAATTCGTTAATCCTCCGGATAATTCGATGTTCTTATCTATAATTTCCTTTGCAGTTTGCGCAAGAGATAACTGCGAAAACAGGAGAATAAATACTAAAACTAATTTCTTCATTAATTCAATTTTATCAATTCAAATATAAGGTTTTGCCGTGAATTCTATTGTTAAGAATATGCTAAAGTAATGGCTGAAAGAGATTCTTCACTTCGTTCAGAATCACAAGCCGATCATCAGATTCAAATCAGCTTTCTTGCTTTTTCCAGATCTTCGGGAGTATCTATTCCCACTCCGATGAAGTTGGTTTCTATCATTTTGATTTTCATTCCATACTCCAGATAACGGATGCATTCAATTTTTTCGGAAATTTCCAAAGGCTTCATTTCCAGCTTTGAAAACTGAAGCAATGCATGCTTTCTGAAAGCATATACCCCGATATGTTTAAAATAACTTACATCGTAAGAAACCTCCCTGTGGAAAGGAATTACAGAACGGCTGAAATACAGGGCAAACCCATTATTATCCGTAATAACTTTTACGTTATTCGGATTTTCAATTTCCTCTTTTTCCGTAAGCTTTATTTTAAGGGAAGCTAAAGAGATTTCCTGATTGTGGTCTTCTTTGAAAACTTCAATCAATTGTTTTAATGGATCTAATTTCAGGAAAGGCTCATCTCCCTGAACATTGATCACAATATCACAATTAATATTCTGCACAGCCTCTGCAATACGGTCGCTTCCCGTTTCATGCTGTCCTGTCATAACAGCTTTCCCACCATTATTTACGATCTCATCAAAGATGATTTCAGAGTCTGTGGCTACAAAAACTTCATCGAATAAACCCGTTTCAACCACATTCTGATATGTTGTGGTAATAACCGTTTTTTCTCCTAAGATCTGCATCAATTTTCCGGGAAAGCGGCTTGCCTCGTAACGGGCAGGAATAACTGCGATTATTTTCATAAAAGTTATGAATTATAAGTTATGAGTTTTTTAATTATTAATGAGTTATGATAATTTAATTAGCCTATATAGTTGGCTAAAAAAATAACTCCATATATCCAAGAAACATATAGAAATGAATAAAAAAATCCATATCCCATACTTTTTAACAGGTTTCCTTTACAATGTTTTGAGTTTTTAAATACTAAACGCAAGGCACGAAAGAAAATCCAATAGAGCATAGCTACTAAAAATAAGACAGTTACCCAAAACAAGAAACCCAAGAAATATAGAACAAAAGCCAGAAGAATAGCAACTACAAACCATAGGACAATTGAAACTATTATTCCAAGAAAGCTGTCTCCTACTGCAGGAAGATCACCTAAATCCGCATTAAGTGTAGGAGGACTATTAGGATAAGCTTTTATTTTTTCTTTATTCAATATACTTCCTACATTGTCTTTTAATTTCAATCCATAATATAATCCCAAGCTGATGAACAAAAAGAATGCGCCTGCTATAATAGATGTAGATAAAATGGAATTTTGAAATAAAGACCGGTGAGAATCTTTTCCTGAAATCCAAACACTTAAAATCACCAAAACAATAATAGCTAATGTAGAGTAACATACAAGTTTAGTTTCAAGAAAAGATTTTCCGGGAAGCTTCATCCTTCAATGAATCTTTTATTTTAATTTGTTCAAAGCACTCTCAAGTTTCGGCATCATGACTTCAATTTCATCAATAGCCAAACCTCCTACGGAAGCACGGAACCAAGGTTCAGATTTTTCTTCTCCGAATGCAGAGAATGGTACCAAAGCCACTCCTGCTTCATTGATCAGGTAAAATACCAGATCTGAAGAGTTTTCAATCACTGTTCCGTCAGGTTTTGCTTTTCCAATGTAATCCAATTTGATCGTAAGGTAAAGGGCTCCCATCGGTTCAATGCTTTCTACAGCTAAACCTTTTCCTTTTAATGTCTGGATTCCGTTGTGAAGGACTTTTAAACTGGCTTCAAGTTTTAGTTTAAAGTCTTCTACAAAGGTATCTACATTTTCAGGATTTTCATAGAATTTGGCAGTAGCTTCCTGTTCAGGTTTTGGCGCCCAGGCTCCAACGTGGGTAAGAAGCGCCTTCATTTTGTCGATGATATGAGCCGGACCGAATCCCCAACCAACACGAACGCCTGTTGCAGCAAGACATTTGGAAATTCCATCGATATAAACGGTATATTCTTTCATTTCCGGGAATAAAGAAACAGGATCATAATGTTTGGCTCCGAATGTAAGGTTAGAATAAATCTGGTCATACATCAGATATAACGGCTTTTCGCTCTCGCCTCTTTTTTTGTTTTCAGCTAAAACCAATTCACAGATTTCTGAAAGCTGCTCTTTGGTAAACATAGTTCCTGTTGGGTTTAACGGAGAACAAAGGGCTAATAAAACAGCACCATCCAAATGAGGTCTTAAATCGTCTGCCGTTGGAAGGAAATTATTTTCAGAAGTCGTTTTTACTTCCACTCCATTTGCTGAGGTAAGATAAGCGTAGTGATTGTTATTCCATGACGGAGTTGGGTAAATAACTTTATCTCCTTCATCCACAATCGTCTTATATACTGCATAGATCAACGGTCTTGAACCCGCTGTAATCAAAATATCATTTGCGGAATAGTCAAGGTTCCATCTGTTTTTTAAGTCTTTGGAAACCTCTTTTCTTAAAGATAAAAGTCCATTGGCAGGCGGATAATTCGTAAGATTATTCTGATACGCTTTCTGAATTTCTTCCTTCAACTTCGCCGGTATCGGGTAGATATTGGAATTCAGGTCACCAATAGTAAGATTGGCTATTTCTGCTCCTTTCGCCTTTAAATCATTTACTTCATTACCAATTTTTACAATTTCAGAACCTATCAGGTTCGCTGCTAATTTAGAAACTTTCACTTTTATTTTTATTTAATTATTTTTGATGAGAGGGATCAGGGATTAATCGATAGGGTTTAATTGATACAAAACTTCCTATTTCCTAATTCCTAAGCCCTTTAATGATCACTTTATGTTAACTGAAGATCTCTTTTTACTTCTTCGATTTTCGCTTCCAGTGTTTGCAATTTATCTTTGAAATCTGCTTCGGAAGTAATGGTGTCTTTTACTGAAATATAAAATTTGATTTTTGGTTCTGTTCCGGAAGGCCTTACACAGACTTTAGTTCCGTCCTGAGTGTAATAAATCAATACGTTGGATTTCGGAATATCATTCATGACCAGTTTTTCATTCTTTGAAACCACGAAATTGGTTTGCTCCTTAAAATCCTTCACTTCTTCCACTAATGAACCTGCCAGCTGCTTAGGCGGATTTTCACGAAAGTTTTTCATCATATTCTGGATCTCTTCTGCGCCGTCTTTACCTTTTCTGACAAGGTTTACCAATCCTTCATAATACATTCCCACTTCTTCATAGATCTCGATCATGTATTGATACATCGTTCTTCCGTTCGCTTTACACCAGGCTGCAATTTCGCAGGCCAGTACAATACTTCCGCAAGAATCTTTGTCACGAACGAAATCTCCGGTCATAAATCCGAAGCTTTCCTCACCACCACAAATAAATTTTTCTTTTCCTTCCGCTTCACGGATCATTTTTCCGATCCATTTGAACCCTGTAAGTCCGGCTTTACACTGAACTCCGAATTTTTGAGCAATATCAAAGAAAATATCTGAAGTTACAATCGTAGAACCAATAAATTCGCTTCCGGTTATTCTTTCCTGCTTTCTCCATTCATTCAGGATATAATACGTAAGGATGGTATTGGTCTGATTCCCATTCAACAGCTGCATTTCACCGTCAAGGTTTCTTACGGCAATACCCAATCTGTCGCCATCCGGATCTGTTCCGATAACGATATCTGCATTGGTGATTTTTGCCAGATCCATGGCCATTTCCAACGCTGCAGGTTCTTCCGGGTTTGGAGAATCTACTGTCGGGAAATTTCCACTTGGGATCATTTGCTCTTTTACAAGATCAATTTTCTTGAAGCCTGCTTTTTCTAAAGCTTTCGGAACGGTTGTATAGGTTGTTCCGTGGATAGAGGTAAAAACGATATTTAAATTTTCTTTCCCTACATTTTGGTAGGTGGAATTTTCAATACAGGCATCAATATATACATCATCCTGCTCCTCTCCGATCCATTCAATCAAGTCATCATTTCCGTTAAACTTGATCTCTTCAAATTTTACGGAATATACTTCGTTAATAATAGCTTCATCGTGCGGTGGTACAATTTGTGCCCCGTCATTCCAGTAGACTTTATATCCGTTATATTCCGGCGGATTGTGAGAAGCCGTTAAAACGATTCCTCCGTTACAGTTTTTATCACGTACGGTAAAAGATAATTCCGGAGTAGGTCTGTGATCTTTAAAAAGAAGCACTTTAATTCCGTTGGCCGTTAAAACATCAGCAACTAATTTCCCAAATTCTTTTGAGTTATTTCTAACATCATAGGCTATTGCTACTTTGATTTCTTCACCTTGGAATTGCTTTAACATATAGTTCGCAAGTCCCTGTGTGGCCTGACCTAATGTATATTTATTTAAACGATTGGTTCCAACCCCCATAATTCCACGCATTCCTCCTGTTCCGAATTCCAATTCTCTGTAAAAAGAATCTTCCAGATCGGGAGAATTGCCCTCAATCAACAATTGAACTGCATCTCTTGTTTCCTGATCAAAGGTTTCATTTAACCAAAGTTTTGCTTTTTCTAATGTTGTCATATTATATTTTTGCTCTTTAATAATTTGTTATCCAGCTATAATGTCATTTCGGGGGAACGAGAAATCTTTGGTAAGAGATTCTTCGCTGCACTTCGTTTCGCTCTGAATGACATAAACACTATTAGTCTAATTTCTTATTCTCTACCCTTGTCGTTTTATCAATTTTAAAGGCACGGATCGGGTCATTATAATACAAAAATTTGGCAGTGTTCTGAATATGTCCTTTCAGGGAGTCCTTTACGTTGACTTCTGCATAATTTCCGTTTTTGGAATCAATATTCAGGTTGTCGATTTTCCAGTAAGGGGCAATTAAACTTGCTGTATCAGAGATTTTTATCACTGCCTCTTTGGTAAAGCCACGAAAATTGGCCCTGCTCCTGTTCTGCATATCCACTTCTGCCCTTCTTGTATTCACTGACCCCATAAAAGTAGCGTTATTTTTCAAATTGAGCCTAAAATTATCGGTTTTTATTTCGCTTGAAATGTTCATTTCCACTGAGTCCGAAATGGAAATTTTTTCAAGATTATATTTAGAGTAAATGGTTACATTATAAAAATCTACGCCCTTTGTTCCTCTTTTTTCTTTAATGAAAAGCGTTTTGTCTTTTACATCTACATCCAAGTTATCAGCAATATTCGGATAGGTTTCTATTTCAACAAAATTTTTCGTCCCTCTTGCATAAAACACACGGAATTTACCTTCCATATCCAAACTGGAAAATTCGGAAATGTCAATGTTTTTGGATTCAATATTTCCTTTTGGCGATATTTTTCCACAAGAAACTAATGTAAAAACAGCAATTCCGTATAAGATATTTCTCATATTAAATAACTTCATCTATATTATAATTCTTATGTTCTCTGTTGGTTCTGATGATCATTTCTCCTAAAAACCCTGCTATAAAAAGCAGTGTTCCCATGATCATCATGGTCAAGGCAATGTAGAACCAAGGGTTACTGGTAATCAGATGTCCATAAATTCCTTTGGAAACATCAATTAATTTGGAGATTCCCAGCCAAAGAGCAGAAAGAAACCCTACGATAAACATCAAGGTTCCCACCGCTCCGAAGAAATGCATGGGCCTCCCTCCGAAACGACTTACAAACCAAAGGGTTACAAGGTCCAAAAATCCACGAATGAATCTTTCTGTTCCGAATTTTGAAGTTCCGTAAGGCCTTGCCTGGTGTTGTACTTCTTTTTCGGTAATTCTCCTGAAACCTGCATTGGCAGCCAAAACAGGAATATATCGGTGCATGTCTCCGTATACATCAATAGATTTTACCACTTGCTTTTTATAGGCTTTCAAACCACAGTTGAAATCATGAAGATAAACTCCAGATACTTTTCTGGCAGCAGCATTGAAAAGCTTTGACGGAACATTTTTCGTCATCACGTTATCAAAACGTTTCTTTTTCCAACCGGAAACGATATCGTAATTGTCTTCAACCACCATTTTATATAATTCAGGGATTTCTTCCGGAAAGTCCTGAAGATCAGCATCCATGGTAATTACTACTTCCCCGTTGGCTCTCTCGAAAGCAGCATGAAGGGCTTGTGATTTCCCATAATTTCGGGAAAACTTAATAGCATGGATCTGAGGATGTTGTATTTTAAGATTTTCGATGATATTCCATGATAAGTCTGTACTTCCATCGTCTACAAACCATATTTCATACGATAAGCGGTTGGTTGCACAAACATTATCAATTCTTGAAAAAAGCTCTTCCAAAGAGGCCTCTTCATTCAATAACGGAATAACTATAGATAAATTCATGTAAATTCTGGTAAAAAATTATTCTTCTGGGTTGGTTGTTTCCGGGTAGATGGTTTTTGTTCTGAAAAACGCTCCAAAAAACAGTGACAAAACTACGTAAAATATAAGAATTGCTGCAAAATATCCGGAAAAATGACTGGCCGTAAGCATATCTTTTCCTTTTACGGCTTCAGGAGTAAAACTCTGGCTTCTTTCCTTATACTTCTGGTCCAGCTCATCAATATCTTTCTGATGTTTCAGTATTTTTCTGGCCGAAGCATATTCTTTATCCAACTCAGATTTCTGTCTCTGCACATACTGGTAGTTCAGCAGTTTTTTTGCATCCGTATCTACAAAGTTAAAAAAGACATACATGCTGAAAATAGAAAGAATCCCTCCTATGAACATGGGTATAAACGCTCTTTTGAAAGCCTCTTTGAAAGTAACAATTCTGTGATTGTTCCAGTAAGATTTTACTGACCAGAAGGCTGCGCCTGCATACAGAACAGGCAAAACAAAAGCATTGATTTTAAGCGAGGTATCAAAATAATTGATTCCTGAAAAAAAGTAATATACTATGAAAAAAATAATCATAGTGGTTATAAAAAGTATAATTCCTAATGTGGATGGACTCTTCGTCATAATGTTATGTTAGAAAAATTTATGAAAAATTATCGCTCTAAAATTCAGTATTTTAGCAGTATTAAAGCATTTTTCGGACTATTTTTTCTTTATATTATTTTCAAATTTATAATTAATTCCTATCTTTGCACCGGCAAGTCCTACACAACCAGCTCCTGAGAATCCTCCAGGGTGGGAACGCAGCAAAGGTAATCGGTTGTAGCGGTGTGATGTAGATCGCTTGCCATTTTTATTTGATAAATTTGTGAATGAGATAATTTAAAAATTATCTTTTTTTGTTTCCAGACGTTACATCTTTTAATGTTTTCAAACTTTCTCATCATCAAATTCTCATATTATCATAATTAAAACTCGAACTCTTCACCTAATTTCGGTAAAATAAGCTCTACATTTTGATCTTTAAAATGTTGTAATGCACTTTCATGATTGATTTTGATTGGCGGAAACGTATCAAAATGGCAACCGATCACTTTCGGGGTTTTTAATAGTTCTGCTGCTGCAAAAGCCGCTTTTCTGGGACACATCGTATAATGGCTTCCGATTGGTAAAATGGATAGATCGATATTTCCGAATAATCTCGGGAATAATTCCATATCTGCCATTACACCGGTATCACCTGCCAAATAGATGTTCCTACCTTCAGGGAGCCTGAAGATATATCCTACTGGAACGCCGCCGTAGCTTCCATCCGGGAAAGAACTTGTATGGTGAGCCGGAACCATGGAAATTTTAAGATCATCGATTTTTGCCGATCCCCCTAAGTTTACATCGTCTGTATTTTTAGCACTTTTAAAATATCCGCAGATTTCAGGAACGGCAATAAGAGTAGCTTCAGGATAATGCTGTAACACTTCTTCCACATCTGCAATATGATCTCCATGCGCATGGGTTAATAAGATATAATCGATTTTTTGAGCAGTAATATCAAACCCTGACTGGTCTTTCTGATAATTATAGAAAGGATCACTTAAAATAGTTTTGCCTTTATAGGTAAACAAAAAGCAATTTTGCCCTAAGAATTGTATTTTCATTTTTAATTTCTTTTATTTTTAGACGCAAAGCTTGCTAAGATCTTACAAGCTGTATGTCCTTGAGTTCGCAAAGGCGTTTCACTCAGCTAAGTTTGAATGATTATTTCTGTGGAAATTTATCTTCTATTAAATTCAATTTGATTCCGTGCTCCAGATAAGCTTTACAACCGTCTAAAACAGTCGTGAACCCTCCGGTATTATCATTAATGATTTTCGCAAGATCTTCGCCGGTTTGGGAAAATCCGTAGCTTTTGATCACAACAAGCGTTCCCTTCTCCATTTTTTTAAACTCATAATCTACGTGTGTTGAAGGACTTCCCCATTCTGTTTGGATCAACTGGTTCGGAATAATCTGATTAACTTTTACATCCGATTTCACTCCATACATTTCCCATTCCCAGGTAATTGTTTTCCCTTCTTCTAATTTTCCTGTGGATTTGGTAAACCAGAAATTGGTAGTCACTTCAGGATTGATGAATGCCTCAAAGACATCTTCAACCGGTTTTCTGATAAGCATTTGAGCTTCCACATAAGCTTTATTCGAATTTGTTATCATTTTCTATTTTTTTTAATATAAAACATTAAAATAAATAATACCACAATACAAATACCCCCTATCATCCAATAAGAAAAATCTGACGATAAATCGGGCTTAATATTCTGAGTTAATATTTTTTTAAGTTTTGCAGAATCCTGCTCTTCAATTTTTTTACCCGAATCCGGATTTTGCTTTACCAGAGCCTGAAAATGATTAAATCTTTTCTCCAGCAATTGATCAGAATATCCGTATTTTTTTGCCCAGGTATAGGCCTCCAGGGTATTTTCAATATCAGAGCTCAATGCAAGCGCATTTCCAAGTTCATAATAAAGTTTTCCAACTATATCATTTGTGGGTTTTACAAATTGTGTTCTTTCTGATAACTGATAAGACAAATCATTTACAAACCCGTCCAGTTCTTCCTGAGATAATGCTGTTTCAGGAATTTCATTTTTTCCAAAATCATTTCCTAAAAGATGGTTTAATTTTAATCTGCCTAATTTATGTTCTAAAATTTTGACATGAACCCATTCTGATCCATGATGGGAATTTTTGTTAAGTTCAAGAGCCTTTTTAATATATTGTAAAGCATTTTCATTATCGCCTGCGAGTTCATAAGCCGTTCCAAGATTGGAAAAAAGCTCATACTGATTTTCTTTCTTCGCCTCAATTTCTTTAAATATTTTTATTGCTTTATCATATTCTCCCAGATAAACCAATGAGGTGGCGTAATTCAGATAACTTTTAATATCCTTTGTCTTTTTATAATCTTTTAAATAATAATCTGCTTCTTTTCTATAAAATTTTTTATCAATATTCTTGATATGAAAAGCATTATTATATTTAAAAATATATTCAGTAGCTATTTTGTTCCCATGAATGTCTGTACCTATAACAGAATAGTTAAGACATCCAAAGACGAGTTCAGATAAGATTAAAGCTAAAAAAAGAAAATATTTTTTCATTAATTAAAATAATTAAGTCCGAAAGCTGTAAGAACCGCCATCATAAAAGTCATAATTCCGACCTGCTTTAAAAACGGGTCTAATTCTTTGGGTTCTTTTACAGACATTATTTTTCTTCTCAATTTCATTAAAGGAAGCAATAAAATCATAACAATGAAAACGTAATACTGCTGAGACTGAAAGAAGCCATTCACTCCAAAAAATATAAGTATCAGAATTAAAGGAAGCTGCAATAAGATGATTTCGTAGATCATGGCATTTTTAAAGCCTAATCTCAAAGCCAGGCTATTTTTTCCTGACAACCTGTCGCTTTCAATATCTCTCATATTATTAAGGTTGAGAACCGCCATACTCATCATTCCTATTGCTGTTCCGGGAAGCAGCACATCCCAGCTGAAAGTCTTGGTAAACAAAAAATAGCTCCCACAAACTGAAACCAGACCGAAAAAGACAAATACAAAAAGGTCTCCCAATCCCATATAACCGTAAGGCTTTTTTCCTACTGTGTATCCGATCGCTGCTAAAATACTTGCCACTCCCAATCCAATGAAGATATAGAACTCATTCATATATTCCGGAATGAAAGCCACGTACAACAGAGCAACAGTTGCCACGAAAGACAATATGGAAAAAAGAATGACTGCATTTTTCATTTGTTTTGCAGTAATCCTTCCCGAGGCTACTGCTCTGGATTCCGCTTCGTTAATTCTTTTGGCATCAGTGCCCTTTACACCGTCTCCATAATCATTGGCATAATTTGACAGGATCTGATATAACAAAGTTACCAAAAGTGCTAATGCCAATATTCTCCAGTCCCATGTTTCGCCTTCACCATATAATCTCCATTTGGCAATGAAAGCTCCCATAATTATTCCGCTTAAAGAAAGCGGCAATGTTCTCAGCCTTGCGGCTTTTATCCAATCTGACATTATTTTGAATAATTTTTAGATATTTCTATTTTATAAATAATATAATTAAAAAGCTTTTTTGCTTTTGAAAAGTCCACTCCTGAAAATCCGAACTTACCCGCAGACGTATATAAGGTAATTGTTCCGAGGTTGGCTTTTCTTTGCCAAAAATACTGAGAAATTTTCACAGTCTGAAGTTTTTCTATCTCAAAAGTCCTGTAATCTATATCCCATATGCCGGATTGCAGCCTGATAAATCTTTCACTGTAATAAAGCTTGAGATGCAGGAATGAAATAATGAGAAATAACTCTACGATAATAAAATATAAAACAGCTAACCATCCATAATCCAACAACAGATTTCTATCAATAATACAGACTAAAATCAAAGGAAAAACAATCCACTTGATATTATTGAGAATGAGTAATCTGTAATTCGGCTGAAGAACATTTTTAAAATCAGGTTCTTCCTGCCAGATGGAAAAGATAAGTTTTTCCTTTTCTTTTTTGTGAATACCGGGAATGGCGGCTGTATTTTTTTCGTCGTCATCTTTTTTTCCAATCTGAAGAAATTTAATAAAGGAAACATTAAGCTTTTTCTGAATCCAGTTTTGAGTTTCAGTAACGATCTGTACTTTATTCTTGGTAACAATGGAATTTTTTGTATTGAACAAGCCATATTCCATTGAAAAACGACGGTCACTTTCAATGATTTTAAAGTGATGATAACGGATAAGTGTTCTTATTACATTGATGATAACTCCTAAAACAATAACCAAAAAAATCAGGCCTCCAATAACAGGAATGGAAAATGTCATGAATCTTGAACTCAGCTTTTCATAATCTACTCTCGTTTCCAGCTCCGCTTTATCCAATACATCATTAATCTGATAAATCCCATAAATTCCCAGACTTATCAAAGCGAAGAAGCTTTGTACATAGTTCGCTGTAAATCCATATTTTATGAGGCTTTGAGTGGAAATAGCAAGGACTTTGTCATCTGTATTTTCCTCTTGAACATCAACTTTTTTTTCACTTTTTACATTGTTTTCTGCAAGGAGATATTTCTTTAAATCTACAGCATTCTTATGGGAAAGTGCAGAGATAGAGATTTCCTTTTCAGTGCCTCCGGGCGTGTCGATTTCCAGTTTATAAATATTGAAAATATGGTGGATAAAAGGCTGGGAAATGTTTACTTCCTGTATATTATCTTTCTTGATCTTTATGGTTGATTTATTAATAATTCCCTGATGGATTATAAACTCCTCATTTTCAGGATCAATGTAGTATTTGAAATTATAATATTTCAATATCGCCGAAACAATTAATAGAAGAAAAACAGCAAGAACAATAAGCAAAATAATTGTTGTACTAATATCCTTTCTTTTAAAAATGAATATAAAAAGTAATGCCCATGAATTTCTGACCGTCTGTCCTAAAGAATACAGGAAAAGCAGTGCAATTCCTGTCCTGGATTGTCTCTGTGGTTCAAAAAAGGAATTACGCTCCTGCTCCATTTTCTCCATTTTCAGCTTTGATATGTTTAAGGATCACATGATTGATTCCTTCTGCAATTTCTTCCGGCAAACCTTTAACAGCTACATCTCCGGTATCTATTCCTGCTGTAAATACGGAAAGAGATTTCAGCTTAAGGATTTTTGAAAGCCAACCCTGCTCAACTTTTATATGCTGAATCCTGTTAAAAGGAACTATGATCAAGCTTCTTTTCAGCCAGCCATACTGATAAATCAGATCATTTTCACGAACTGCATATTTTCTGTACTGAAAACCCATCACTGAGTTCAGAAATAAAAAACCAATCAATACAATGATGACCGCCAATACCAACCAGATTTGGAAAGATAAAAATCGCTCATGCAAGAAAAAGTAGGCAACTGAAAATCCCGCCAATAAGAATAATGAGAATATGATATTGTTTAATATAATGATCTTAAAATATTGCGGTGAGACCGGGATAAGCTCCAAATCCTCAAAGTCTGGAGTCTCCAAGTCAAAAAGCTGTCTATTATCAAATTTCTGTTCCATTTAACCGATAAAAAAACCAAAAAACTCAGTTTTCTGGTTAGATGTATTTATGATATCCACTGATCTTCTCCGAAATCAGGCTTTCTCTTTTCAAGGAATGCATTTCTGCCCTCTTTAGCTTCGTCCGTCATATAGGCCAAACGTGTTGCTTCTCCTGCAAAAACCTGTTGCCCGACCATTCCATCATCTGTTAAGTTCATAGCAAATTTCAGCATTCTGATAGATGTAGGAGATTTGGCAAGGATTTCTTGGGCCCATTCGTAAGCTGTATCTTCCAACTCAGCATGAGGAACTACTTTATTGACCATACCCATCTCGAAAGCTTCCTGCGCAGAATAATTTCTTCCCAGAAAGAATATTTCACGGGCTTTTTTCTGACCAACCATTTTAGCTAAGTAAGCAGAGCCATAGCCACCGTCAAAGCTTGTAACATCTGCATCTGTCTGCTTGAAAATAGCATGCTCTTCACTGGCCAGTGTAAGATCACAAACCACATGTAGAGAATGGCCTCCGCCCACGGCCCAGCCCGGAACAACGGCAATAACTACTTTAGGCATAAAACGGATCAGACGCTGGACTTCTAAAATATTAAGACGGTGTCTTCCGTCTTCACCCACATATCCCTGATGCCCTCTTGCTTTTTGATCACCTCCACTGCAAAAGGCCCAACCTCCGTCTTTTGGACTGGGTCCTTCCCCTGAAAGTAAAACAACGCCTATGGAAGGATCTTCATAAGCATCATAAAAAGCATCATATAATTCTGAAGTAGTTTTAGGTCTGAAAGCATTACGAACTTCGGGTCTGTTGAAAGCAATTCTTGCTACACCGTTACATTTTTTATAAGTAATATCTTCGTATTCTTTGGCGGTTTTCCACTCGATCATTTTGTAAAAATTTTCTCAAAGATACGGAATTGCAGAGAATTTTAACATTTAAAATTAATGATAAATCACCCAAATGTATGCAAATTTAGTTTCTGATAAAATAAAAAAACCGAAACAAAATGTTTCGGTTTTATATTGATTAAATAATTATATTATTTAGGTTGTTTGGCCTGAAGTTCAGCTTCTTTCGCTTTCATTTCGGCTACTTTTGCCGTATTTTTTGTAATAGCATAGATTTCTTTTAAAGTAGAAACAGCATCAATATTGTTAGGATCTGCCTGATACCACTTTTCTGCATAAGGTAAGGCTTTTGCAAATCTGTCTTTTCTGATTTGAATTTTCTTAGTCGCTTCATCTGCATTCGTCTTTCTAAGCGCATTGATTTCTTCAACAATTTTGCTGTCATCACCAATAATAGTATACACTAAATTTTGGTGTGCATTAACCATATCAGGCTTAAGTTCAATCGCTTTTTTGAAAGATACTTCTGCATCTGCAGAAGTTGCAGGGTTTTTAGACTGCATTACTCCTAAATTATACCAGTTGGTAGCATCATTCGGGTTCTTAGCTAACTGCTCTTTTAAAGTGGCAATAAATTTATCTGTGTTACCTGATTGGTAGTAGGCAGTCCCTTGAGCATCTTTTAACTTTACATTATTAGGGAATTTAGCCAATCCTTTTTCAATGATCGCTGCTGCTTCGTCATTCTTTTTCGCATTTAAAAGCAGAGTGGTTAAAGTCTCATATAATTCTGGTTCAACACTTGGAGTTTGCTCTGTTTTGAAATCTGTATAATCTGAAGATTTCTTTAGCATTTCCCAGGTATTTTTATCGAATGTAGAAACCTGGCCTGATTTTTTTTCTTTCGCGGTATAGTTGGTCTGAACTCCTGTATATCCTGAATTAATCAAATCTGTATAGATTTTAATTGCTTCGTCGCTGTTATTGGCTAAAGCGTAGCTGATTCCGGCATAATACATGTATATCTTATCTTCCTGACCGTTGGTTTTCAATAAGTTATAACCTTCTAAAAACTTAGGCGCTGCAGCAGTATAGTTTTTTGCGCTATATGCATCCATAGCTGCTTTATTAGCACTTTGTAGCTTAGCATTCACATCTTCTTTCTGCCCAAAAACAAATGCAGATGAAATGATCGCTATTCCTAAAATTAGCTTTTTCATAATCACTATTTTATATTATTGTACAATTTATTCTTCAGAATCAGAATTCTCAGTTTCCTCTGTTGCATTTTCATTTACATTCTGAGGGGTTTCATTGTTTTCCAGGTTATCAGCTACAATTTCAGAGCCTTCTTCAATTTCTTCAGAATCTTCTTCCACATCTTTGTCCATGGCTACTTTTGCAATGGCAGCAATTTCATCATTTTTCTTAAGATTAATCATCCTTACTCCCTGAGTATTTCTACCCATTACTCGCATTTCATCCATTCCCATTCTGATGGCTACTCCGGATTTATTGATGATCATTAATCCATCCTCATCAGTAACATTCTGAATGGCAATCAGATTTCCTGTTTTTTCGGTAATGTTCAGGGTGATTACTCCTTTCCCTCCTCTGTTGGTAATTCTATAATCTTCTACAGCCGTTCTCTTTCCGTATCCTTTTTCAGAAACTACAAGAACGGTTTCATTCTCAACATCATTCACAACAATCATACCAATAACCTCATCATTGTCTTCAAGGGTAATTCCGCGTACCCCGATGGAACCTCTTCCTACTTCCCTTACTTTTTCTTCAGGGAAACGGATACATTTACCATTTTTCGTAGCGATCATGATCTGAGAGGCACCGTTCGTTAAGTAAGCCCCTAACAGTTGGTCATTATCTCTGATCTCAATAGCATTCACTCCATTTACTCTTGGTCTTGAATAGGCTTCCAACGATGTTTTCTTGATCGTACCGTTTTTGGTTACCATCACTACACTCATTTGATTTACATATTCGGCGTCTTTCAGGTTGTTGGTTCTGATGTATGCTTTGATCTTATCGTCCGGTTCAATATTAATGAGGTTTTGAACGGCTCTACCTTTGGCGGTTTTGGATCCTTCAGGAATTTCGAATACTCTTAACCAGTAACATCTTCCTTTTTCCGTGAAGAATAACATGTATTGGTGGTTGGTTGCAGAAACAATATACTCCAAGAAATCTTCGTCTCTTGTCGTAGCAGCTCTGTTTCCTACCCCTCCTCTGCTTTGGATTTTGTATTCTGAAAGTGAAGTTCTTTTAATATATCCTGCATGAGAAATCGTAAGAACTACAGATTCATTCGGTATGATGTCTTCAATAGACATTTCTCCTCCTGAATAATCTATTTCGGTTCTTCTTTCGTCACCGTATTTTTCTTTAACTTCAATTAATTCATCCTTAATGATCTGGTATCTTCTGTCTTCATTGGCTAAGATATCTTCCAAATCGCGGATCTCTCTCATGATCGCTTCATATTCGTCACGGATCTTATCAAGCTCCATTCCTGTAAGACGGGCAAGACGAAGATCAAGGATAGCCTGAGCCTGAATCTCGGAAAGATCAAATTCTGAAATCAATCCTTCTTTTGCTTCCTGAGGTGTTGAACTATGGCGGATAATAGAAATCGCTTTATCTAATGAATCCTGGGAACCGATCACTTTCATGAAACCTTCCAGGATATGAGCTCTTTCTTTCGCTTTTTTAAGCTCGTACTCTGTTCTCCTTACAATCACCTCATGTCTGTGATCAACGAAATGATGAATAATATCCTTTAGGTTCAGCTGCTCTGGTCTCCCGTGTACCAATGCAATATTATTGACACTGAAAGAGGTCTGAAGCGCTGTATATTTATATAATAAGTTCAAGACAACATTAGGAATTGCGTCGTTTTTCAATTCATAAACAACACGAAGACCTTTTCTGTCTGATTCATCTCTGATTTCATAAATTCCGGGAATTTTCTCATCTTTTACCAACTCGGCTGTTCTGGCAATCATTTCAGCTTTGTTGACCTGATAAGGAATTTCCGTAACGATAATGGCATTTCTGTTTCCAATTTCTTCGAAACTTACTTTAGCTCTTAAAACAACTCTTCCTCTTCCTGTATGGAATGCATCTCTTACCCCATCATATCCGTAAATGATTCCGCCTGTCGGGAAATCCGGAGCGATGATGTGCTGCATTAGTTCATCAATCGTAATTTCTCTATTGTCAATATAAGCACAGATCGCATTTACTGCTTCCGATAAGTTATGCGGGGCCATATTGGTCGCCATACCTACTGCAATCCCTGAAGTTCCGTTCACCAAAAGGTTTGGAATTTTAGTTGGCATTACAGTGGGTTCCTGCAAACTATCATCGAAATTATTCTGAAAATCAACTGTTTCTTTGTCTAAGTCTGAAAGGACCTCATCGGAGATTTTTTTCAGTCTTGCTTCGGTATAACGCATTGCTGCAGGCGGGTCACCATCCATGGAACCGAAGTTACCCTGCCCGTCTACCTGAGGGTAACGCAAACTCCATTCCTGCGCCATTCTTACCATTGCATCATATACAGAGGAGTCTCCGTGCGGGTGATATTTACCTAAAACATCCCCAACGATTCTTGCAGATTTTAAATATTTTCTATTAGAAAAAACCCCTAATCCATACATACCATAAAGCACTCTTCTATGAACGGGTTTCAAGCCATCTCTTACATCCGGTAAAGCCCTTGAAACAATAACGGACATCGAATAATCGATATAAGACGACTTCATTTCATCAACAATGTTGATAGGAATCAGTCTTTCTCCTTCTTTTTGCATAAACAAATTTTATTATAATGATTATCAGACTTCTAGCTATGTGTCTGAAAATTATTTATCTCCAATTTTAATTAACGGGCTAATTTACGAAAAATTTGCCGATTTTTGCCCCAGAATTTATCCACAAAATCTTAAAAATTCATAAAATATGAGCGTATTAAGTATAACTTTCCACTGCACAAAAAATAATATTGAAGAATGGGAAAATTATATGGACGATTCCTTGATTTTAATGACTGAAAACCTTATGGATGTAAACAAATATATCCTTTCTGAAGTGTACAGTGATTATATTGAGGAAGGAAAGAATTATAATCTTCTTTTGATATTTGACAATGATGAACTGCGGGACGATTTTATCAAAAGTGAGCTGGTGAATATTGCAGAAAGAGTTGAGAAAAAATTCGGGCAGGATGTAATGATCTTCAATACGTTCTTAAACCCCAAGAAATCCAGGTTATAATTAAACTATATAAAAGCTCTGAAATTTCAGAGCTTTTTTATACATTTTTATCGTCTTTCAGGACGTGGTGGTTCCGGCGGTTTTGGTGGAGGCGGTGGATGATGCAGACAGGAAGCCATTATACAGACCAATATCAAACCTCCTATATATTGAGATAAGCTTTTCATGTCTTCTATTTTTAGGGTTTATATAAAGTCATCAAGGTTGGTGCCAAATTAGGGATCAGGAAAGATATTTGTTGTTTGATTACACACAAAAAAAATACCTTGAATGCTCAAGGTATTTCTATTTTCAAATTTTTAATTATTTATGGTGTTTTTTGTGGCCATGATGCTTATAACCTCCACGGTTATCATAATAATACACTCTCTTTTTCACATGACCCGGAGCGTAATATCTTGCGCTTCCACCATAATACTTTTTAGCATGTCCCGGCGGAAGACCTCTCCTTCCGTGGTGGTCGTGTATTATACATGAAGAAAGCATAAATAACACTACCACCACACCTACAATCTTAATCAAACCTTTCATATTTACATTATTTCAAATTTCTAGTACGGAAATAAACAATCATAATGCCAAAGATTTAAGAATCGTATATTTTTATTGGAAAAACCTTACTTCAATTTCTAAAATAATGTCTGTTTATAAAGGAAACAAAGGAATTCTATTTAAATAAAAAAATTTAAATACCTACTACGGCACTTCTTCTTTCCAACATTACCACATCTTTCCATTCGCCATGTAATTGCCCCAGCTTATGGCGGATTCCTACCATCCTGAATCCGTTTTTCTGATGAAAGGCAACCGATGCCTGATTTTCCGGGAATATGTTAGATTGTAGCGTCCAGAATCCGTGTTCTTCACTATCTAAAATCAGTTTTTTAAGCAGAACCGTACCTAAACCCTTCCCTTGATAATGATTATCAAAATAAATGCTTACTTCCGCAACACCTTTAAAGCACTGTCTTTTGCTTACGGGTTTCAACGCACCCCAACCTATTACTTCATTGCTTTCATTTTCCAACACCCATCTGCATTCGTTGAAAAATTCCATACCCCAAGCTTCACTATTGGGAACTTCAGTTTCGAATGTGGCAATTCCGCCGTCTATTCCCTGTTGAAATATGGCTAAAACTTTAGGCATGTCGCCCGGAAGCATTTCTCTTAATTCGTAGTTCATTCTGTTTAATGATATTTTCTTTTGTTTTTTCTTTTGATCCTGGAATAGTGGGTCTGCCTGTTCTTTTCGTCCTGTGAGATCACACTTATATTCCCATCCACTTCCAGAATGGATAGTTTCACATCTTCTATACTTTCAACCCCATGTTCTCTTATAGCTTCTTCCAGTTCGCTTTTGGTAATTTTAACTTTGCTTAAAGCTTTCTCATCTACCACCCCGTCTTTTACCAGAATAACTGGATCGTCTTCCATAAAAGTTTCAAAGGAGCGGTTGGAAAACATGAGTCTTTTTAAAACAAAATTGGCCACAAACAATACCAATGCAGCAATAATTCCACCTTCCAGAGAAGTATCTGGTCCTACCATTGCATTCTGAACCGCATTGGAAATCAACAGCAATAAAACCACATCTCCCGCATTGAGCTGGGAGAGCTGATTTTTACCGAATAAACGAATAGCAATTACCATGAAAAGGTAAACGCAGAGGGAGCGCAAAGCGACATCAAGAATAGGGTTCACTCAAAAAAATTATTATGTCAAATGTATAAATTTTTATGATTCGCTGATGAGAGTTCGTGATTTTTGAAATAACAGAAATAAAAAAGCCGCTTAAAGCGGCTTTATTGTTAAGGGCATTGGGAGATCGGAACTTCACTGCAAACAACAGCGTTCATCCACTCGCAGTATATACAATACTTTTTAGGAGCACCTCCGCTTACCTTTTTTAAATCTTCTTTAGTCAGTTTCTTTAAATTTTTCATATCGTTTTCATTTTGTAGGTTAAAAATAAAACGAAAATCGTAATAGATTATTATAATTTAAAGTTTAGGATTTTCATTATTAGATAATAAATCCACGTTCATTATATGTTATTTTAATTTTTTATTCACCACAGATTTCACTGATCGGTACTGATGATTGCGTATAATTTTAAATATTTGTGCCAATTAGTGAAATCTGTGGTGAAAACAATTCTCATTTGATGATAAGGATTGTTTTCAGAGAACAGTTTGGCTTTAAACAAGTATATGCAACAGTTACTCAGTAATATTTACTCTTACAGGCATTACATAAACGGATGCCAACATATCTTTACTTAGTTTTTTACTGTTTACTTTATATTGAACATGTCTCAACACATTTTCAATTTCTTTGCTTACATTTTTACAGCCTCCTTTAGAATGTACATTTACAATTTTTCCTTTTT